>NZ_BAIO01000208.1 GCF_000613305.1 Komagataeibacter kakiaceti JCM 25156 | reverse complement strand
CGCGCCTTCGGCCGGGGTCGCGCCTACGGCGAAATCCTGAAGCCGTTTCGGGCGTAGCTTTTTCGTGGCCCCCGGACCCTGATTTCGGAACTCTCTTTCAGAGGTGCCGCATGCCGCCATAGCGGATGTTGAGCGTGGCCTGTCCGCCCCGCACGGTCGGTATGGTCATGGTGTGATGGAGTGCTTCACGTATCGCCTTTTGCGATGCCATATGCACGATACCGACCGGCGCGTGCGGAAAGAACAGGTTGGCCAGTTGTCCCGTCGCCTCATCCAGCAGCCAGGGGCCGATGTAGTTATGGCTGTTGTCCAGAAAGGTGACGGGTAAGCCATCAATATAGACCGCCAGGGCGATACAGAGCTGGTCCTGCGTAAACGCCATGCCCCGGCGTGGCAGGATGCACGCCTGCCACTTCCGCAGCACGGGCCAGATCGCGGCGTCACGATGCAGGCAGAACACACCCGCGTTGAGCAGCGGCTTGGCCCCGATCTGCCTGCGTATGCTGAACGGCAGGCGGGCGCGGGTCGCGTTCTTATATAAGAACGAACGGATCTGCATCCAGCCGGGACAGATCCAGCGCACCCCCAGCAGGTTGGCGATCTTCGCGCCAATTTCCGGCACGATGGCCAGCGTGCCTCCCGCTGCCGCCGCGAACATCTGTTCGATGGCGCGTCCGTCCTGCACCCACGCATCGGCGTCGATCCACAGGATCAGGTCAAAATCGGGCAACATCTGGTCCAGCCACAGCTTGCATATGTTGATTGCAAGGTTGGGGCGGCGCTTCAGGGCCGATGCCGGGGCGTAATCGGGAATGAACGGGGCCAGGATCAGAATGCCCCGGGCTTCGAGTTGCGCCAGTTGCCCGGCATCCATGCCGCAGTCGATCACCCCAATGGGGACGGAGTTGTGGTCACGGATGGAGGAGATCAGCTCCATGACCAGTTCGAAATAGGCATGGTCGCAGCCGGTTACGATAATCCGGCGGGCCGTGGTGGCGTCGGGCGATGTCATGCCCGACCTTACCGGCGTAAGGGATTGTTTGAAAAGCCTGCCTGTGAGGCCGCTGGTAAAGTGCAGGGAGGCTTCGGGGAACGCCGCCTTTTTGAAAAAAGGCGACACCCAGAAACTTTCATTATTCTGTCAGTCAAAATACAGACGGGTGGAATGGTCGTTCATTAGGTCTTCATGGCGGTGACGCGGGCCGGTTGCGCGCGCTGAGCGCGGGGTGACGGAACGCCATGATGGCGCGCAGCTTCTCATGCGCGGCCCATGCGTCATTGGTCGTGCGCGAATTGCCGTGAGTGCGGTAGCGGCACAGGATTTCCGGCACGTAGGCGACCTCCAGGCCGTGATCTATGAATTTGAGCCAGAAGTCATAATCTTCCCAGCCTTCGTCTATATGGCTGTAGCCATCCACCTTTTCCCATGCCTGCCGGCGGATCAGCGCCATCACATCCACATAGTTCTCCCGCGCCATCTGGGCGGGATCCCATATATCGGCCGAGCCGACGCGCTGCTCGTGGCCAAAATATTCAATCTGGCTGTACGTGGCGTCAAATCCCCCATCGCAGGCCGCCATGTGCAGCCGGCCGATGGCGCGGGGATAGATGGTGTTATCCGCGTCCATGACGAAGACAAAAGCGCCCGAAGCCTGCCTGAACGCGGTGTTGCGGGCTTCGGACGGTCCCTGGTTGCGGGTATGGACAATCAGGGTGCAGCGCCAGAAGCGTTCCCGGTTTGCTTCCATCCATGCGGTGATGCGGGCTACGGAATCGTCCCTGTCCGAACAGTCATCGACCACGATCAGTTCAAGGGCCGGATGGCTCTGGGCGGCGATGGAATCGAGCGCGTCCACAATATAGCGGGCATAGTTGAAATTGGTGACGCAGATGCTGACCAGTTCGGCCGTCTTCCTGCGGCGGCTTTTAAAGGTGAAGGCGGTGCGGCCGGTCGCCATCCAGGGCGCGGTGATGCTCATGCTTCGGGCGTGCTCCATACATGTGCGATGAACCCACGGATTTTCTCGCAATGCGCGTGGTTCCGGGCGGGTGTGCTGATCAGCTTCAGCGCGGCGCAGCGGATGGCCTCGGCTCTGGCCCGGCCATCGGGCGTGTGCAGCAGCCATTCGATCAGGTTGGGGATATGGCGGCCCGTTTCCTCAAGGAAGTGTACGTTGGGGCGAAAGACGGGGTGCGGCAGGCAGGGTTCGGACACCACGACGCTCCCGTTGGCCATGGCGCCCTTGACGATGCGGTGCCATTCAAAAAAACCGTAGTCATCGCGGTGGATGTTCAGTGTGATGCGTGAATGACCGGCGATATGCGCGGCAAGGCGGGAGAGGGGATTGTCACGCGGGCTGCTGTCGATGGGGTTCAGGAACTTGCGGTAATAAAGGTAATTGCGATACTGCGCGAAGAACGCGGCGTTGCGGGCGAAGAACTTCTCGCGATGGGCGGAGGTATTGCCAAAAAAGCTGATGTCGATCCGCCTGTCGGCAAAGGATGTGGCGGGATCGGGCCGGGCGCGGCACGCGGGCGGCAGGATGCGGACCATGGCATGGCGCATGTCGCCTTTTTCCAGATAGTCACGCGCGGGGCCGATGGTGGGGGTGAAGTGGATGGCGGGCAGCCCCGCCTGCCGGAAGCTTTCGGCCATCTGGTGGCAGATATCGATCACGCCCGCCGCCATGAGCATGAAGGGCAGGCCGCGTTCGAACCACAGCGTCTGGGGCTGTTCGGTATTGAACATGAGCGCGTCACGGATGATGTTGCCCGTGGCCCATAGCGGCCCGCGCCCCAGATGGAAGAATTCATGCGGCGCGACAAATATGCACAGATCCGGCCGGTTGGCGGGATTGGCGGTTTCATCCAGCAGGGCGCAGTTCAGCCCGGCATCCATCAGGCTGCGTTGCAGGTCGGCCGCGATTTCATGAATGAATACATTGCCGCCGGTATTGTAATAAACGCCAATACTCTCCGGCACCGGGCCGGTGGGAGAGATGTAATGGGCATCATCCAGCCCCGGGGCCGCGCATAAGGCCCCCAGCGTTTCGGATACGCGCATGGCGCCAAAAATGCGCCGCCCCTCCGGCACGCCATAAAGCAGGGCATGCTCGGCCATGTCGGTGGTCGCGCGGTCAATGTCACGGTTGATGTCGTGATAGGCGGCGGGATCGAAAAACGGCAACTGCTCCAGTGTTTTGACGCCAAGACTGAGATCTTCCAGATGGAAGCGGGTGAGCAGCCCGTGATGGGCGATATGACACCCCTCATGCGTTTGCAGGAAATGAACGAAGGGGTTGCGGTCCTTCGCCCCGGCTTCGGGGTGCTGGCTCACATACTGGGCGGGGCGGAAATTGCGGTTGGGCTGGCGGCCCTCGCGGCATCCATACCGGACATAATGCAGCAGCGGGTCGATTTCAGATCCGGCCACGTCCCTGTGGGTCGCGAGATAGAAATCGGCGTCAAACTGGCCTGACGCCTTGATGATCCTGAAATCCTGCTGTTCGGTGGGTGTCAGTGTAGGGAGCAGATCCGCGGACAATGTCTTTACCTTGGCTGGGACGGGTCTGAAAAAACGCTCGGGCTCGATGCGCGTGACGGAAGCGCGCAGTTATCCTGCTAGGGCACATCAATTAATATTTGATTATTCCGCCCGCCGGTTTTCGGCCCGCCCGACCACGCCCCTACGATCCGGCCGGGCGGAGGGGGGCATCATATTCCGCCATGATATTATCGACCCTAATTCATATGCAAAAGGGGTCCTATGGGGTCTCCCCTTATGGCGCGGGGTGCGGAATAGTGGGCGGGCATCAACCGGCGGGGGACGGAGCGTAAGTGGCCACACTGGAATGGGAGGGAAAACGCGCGGTCGCCGCCATGCTGGAGCGGATGCGCGCG
>NZ_BAIO01000209.1 GCF_000613305.1 Komagataeibacter kakiaceti JCM 25156 | reverse complement strand
CGCGGCTCGACATACACGCTGGTCAGGATGGACAGGGCGACGGGATTGAGCATGGAGCCGCCGATTCCCTGCACCGCGCGGGCCACGACCAGCATGTCCACGCTGCGCGCCAGCCCGCACAGGGCGGACCCCACGCAGAACAGGGAAATGCCCAGCAGGAACATCCGCCGCCGCCCGAACCGGTCCGCCAGCGAACCGACCAGCAGCATGAGGCTGGCCACCATCAGCGTATAGGCGTCCACCACCCATTGCAGGGTGGAAAAACTGCCGTGCATCTGGGCGCGGATGGACGGCAGGACGACGTTGACCACCGTCACATCCATCATGACCAGCAGAAGGCTCAGGCAGCACGTACCCAGCACGATGCGCGGATGAACCGAGGAAGGAGTGGGTGTTACCATGCGCGATCGCCCCTGATCCTGCCAGACTGCCCCACCATGCGGGACGAATCCGGTTTCCAGTCAAGCCTGGAAATGTTTTTGATGGAGGGCGATCTGGAGCGGGCGAAGGGAATCGAACCCTCCTCAGAAGCTTGGAAGGCTACTGCATTACCACTATGCTACGCCCGCTCATAAGGTTGCCAGACCTATACCGGTTCAGCCCCGCCCGTTGCAAGCCCATAAACCGTACCGGCCGGTCAAAGATGTAAAACTTGCATTTTTATGTCCTGCCCCCTTGACTTTGGACGCGAGTCATACTTTTTTCCGCTTCCTGTGCCGGGTTCGCATGGAGGCCCCGAAACGGCGTGACACTGTTCGCGCCACAAGGTTTCGGGTATTCGCAGGCGGCTTTGCAGGGGTGTAGCTCAATTGGCTAGAGCGCCGGTCTCCAAAACCGGAGGTTGCGGGTTCGAGACCCTCCACCCCTGCCATTCTCCGGTCGGGCATTCCCCTTCCGGCCTGGCACCCGATGGGTCGGGCCACAATGGTCCGCACCGGTTCTAAGGCCCCGCGCCGGCTGGATTTTCCGGTTGGCGCGCCGCGGCGTTGCAGGAAGGGTATTTCGTGTCGGTCGGTCCCGCGAAATTTGTTGAAGATGTCCGTGCAGAGGCCAGAAAGATTACATGGCCAACGCGACGCGCCACCCTCATGACAACGGGTGCGGTGCTGGCCATGGCCGGTTTTGCCTCGATTTTCTTCTTCCTCGTCGACGAGGTGATCGGCCTTGGCGTGCGGAAACTCTTCGGACTGGGAGGCTGAGTTCAGCCATGGCCAAGCGGTGGTATGTCATCCACGTCTATTCGGGCTTCGAGAAAAAGATAGCCCAGCACATCAAGGAACAGGCGGCCCAGAAGGGGCTGGCCGACCATTTTGGTGAAATCCTCGTCCCCTCGGAAGAGGTGACCGAGGTGCGGCGTGGCCAGAAGGTCAATTCCGAGCGCAAGTTCTTCCCCGGCTACGTGCTGGTCAACATGGAACTGACGGACGAGGCCTGGCATCTCGTCAAGGACACGCCCAAGGTCACCGGCTTCCTGGGCACCAAGACCCGTCCTTCGCCCATCCCCAAGGTGGAAGCCGAACGGATCATGAAGCAGGCGCAGGAAGGCGTGGAACGGGTCCGTCCCTCCGTCACGTTCGAAGTGGGCGAGCAGATCCGCGTGGCCGACGGGCCATTCACCTCCTTCAACGGCACGATCGAGGAAGTGGACGAGGAACGTGGCCGCCTGAAGGTCAGCGTCTCCATCTTCGGCCGCTCCACGCCGGTCGATCTGGAATACAACCAGGTCGAGAAGGTCTGATCCCTTCCGGCTTACGGTTTAAAGGCACCTTCGGGTGCCTTTTTTATTGGGGCCGCGTTAATGGTAGGAAGGCGGCCCGCACGCGGGCACGCCCGCGTGTTCAGTCATGATGGGGCTGGGGTGCGGGCGGTAGCAGCACAAGCTGCTGCGCGGCCATGTCCGCCACCTGCCCGGTCAACTGGCTCAGCGCCGCCACCATGGCGCGCGTGCCCGAACCCGTGGGGGCGGCACTCAGCGCCAGCGGCACGGACAGCGCATGATCGGGATCACCGGCCCGGTGGACGGACAGGCTGCCCGACAGATGCACAAGCCCCGCACCGTCGCGCGCGAAGCGGGTGATCTCGACCTCCACGAACGCCTGCGCCGGAACGGTTGTCGCATCGTTCTGGGCAAACACGGTCCGCCCCGGCAGGCGCTGCTGCAGGTCGGTGGACAGGACGTGGCCAAGCATGGGGGCCAGAGGCTCGCTCCACGCTGCGGCGGGCAGGGTGGACAGGCTGTAATCGTCCTGCACGCCCACGATGTTCTGCCGGTCCAGCGAGGGAGAGACACCGGGCATCCGCACCTCGATCACGCCCGGGGCCTGCGCGCTGTCGGTCATGGACTGCGTGGTGGGCACGGGGGCCAGCGAATACAGCGCCGGATCGGACGACCCGCAGCCCCCCAGCGCGAGCAGCGCCGCCGCCGCCATGGACATCGGGACGGAGAAGCCACGCGCCGGATGACCGGAAACAGGGCGTTTGAAACGGTCTTCAGGGGACCGGAAGGGGCGGTGCATGGTCTTATCGTCCCGTAATCAGAGCCGAGGGGTGATGGGTCAGGAAATCCGACAGGAAGCGCAGCGAGCGCGCCGCGTCGTTGAGCTGCAGCATCATCTGCTGGAGGTTGCGCTGGAAGTCGGTATCCCCGCCATAGCTGGACAGGACCGAATTCGCGTTCTTGAGCGTCTTGTCCATTCCGGTCAGCAACTGGGGCATCTCGGTACGGGCGTCGCGGGATATGACCTGAAGGTTCTGGAGCGAACTGCGCAGGGCGGTCAGCGCCTCCTTCGTATCGGGGCTGTTGATCCGCGCATCGGCATGGGCCAGCAGGCTGTTCAGATTTTCACCCACCTGCGTCAGCGGCATGGCGGCAAGCTTGTCACCAATGACGGACAGCGAGTCCATGATACCGGCCATGCCCCCGCCCTGCCCCGGCAGCACCAGGGCGTTGTCTTCCATCGTGATCTCGGCAGGCTTGGCGTTCCTGACGAAAAGCAGCGCGATTTCGGATTCGCCGGTCAGCATGCTGGTGCTCTGCACGGAAGCCCGCAGCCCTGCCGCCACCTGCCTGCGCAACAGGTCGGCCATGGCGTCCGGCGGCACCTCGCGGTTATCCAGCACGCGTTCAGGCTGGAGTTCCATGGCCACGCGCACATGCGCCTTTCCCGTCACGGGATCGACCTGCAACCTGACATCATCAATCATGCCGACCTGAATGCCGAACATGGTCAGCCGCCCGCCGCGCGTCAGCCCGGAAACGGAGCTGGTCAGGTAGGTGACAAGCGGAATCCGCTGGCGGTACCCCGCGCTATTGGCTTCCTCCGCGCTGTCATACAGGCGGAAGGTGGTCTGCGTGCCGGCATTTTCGGGCAGGGTATTCTTCTCGTTACGCGCATCGGGCGGGTCAAACGCCACGCCACCGGACAGAAGCGCCTGAAGCGACTGGAGCTTGACCTTCAGCCCGCCGGGGCCAAGCCCCACCTGCACGCCCGACACGTTCCAGAACCGCGTATCGGTGCGCAGGTAATGATCATACGGGGCCTGCACGAAAATCTGCACGCGGATCGGGCCGCGCCCTTCAGGGGGCATGGTATAGCCCAGCACTTCCCCCACCACGACATCACGGAAGAAGATCGGCGCCCCCTGCCCCAGTGAACCGAGGGATTGCGTGATCAGCGTATAGGTATGGCCCGGCTGGTCCGAGCGCACGCCGGGGGGGGATTCCAGCCCGGTGAACCGCGTCGTGTAGCGGCCGCCCGGCTCCCCGGCGTCCATGGCGATGTACGCACCGGACATGACGGTTTCCAGCCCGGTCACGCTGCGCCGTTGATGCGCGGACGCACCACCCAGAAGCGGGCGCGGTCGGT
>NZ_BAIO01000210.1 GCF_000613305.1 Komagataeibacter kakiaceti JCM 25156 | reverse complement strand
CTCGATTTCAACCAGCGCGTGGTGGATGAGGCCGACAACCCGCGCAACCCCCTGCTGGAGCGGGTGCGCTTCCTGTCGATCAGCGCCAGCAACCTGGATGAATTCTATTCCGTGCGCATCGCGGGGCTGGTGGGGCAGGTGCGCGAGGGACTGGTCAAGACCTCGCCCGACGGGCTGACCCCCCAGCAGCAGCTTGCCGCCGTGCGTGAGCGCACGGGGCGGCTATTGCAGGAACAGCAGCGCATCTGGCGCGATCTCCAGCGTGACCTGGAGGGCGCGGGCATCGTGGTCTGTGATGAGGTGTCCTTCACCCCGGAGGAACAGGCCTGGCTGGAAAACTGCTTCATGGAGCGCGTGTTTCCGGTCCTGACGCCGCTGGCCATCGATCCCGCGCATCCGCTGCCGTTCATCCCCAACATGGGCATTGCGCAGGCGTTGCGGCTGATGAACGCCCAGAGCGGACAGTTCGTGATGGAGGCGTTGATCCTGCTGCCCGCGCGGATCGAACGCTTCATCCGGCTGCCCGCCGCGCTGTCCCCGCCGGGGGGGACGCGCTTCATCCTGCTGGAGCGGCTGATCGTCATGTGCATCGACCGGCTGTTCCCCGGCCTTGTGGCGGGGGAATGGGGGGTGATGCGCGTGGTGCGCGATACGGATGTGGAATTCGAGGATGAGGCCGAGGATCTGGTCCGTTCCTACGAATCGGCCCTCAAGCGCCGCAGGCGTGGCGTGGTGATCCATCTCGACATCGAATCCCGCATGCCCGAGGATCTGGCCCGCTCCATGGCCGATGACCTGGCCCCGCCGCCCGATGAGGTTTTTGTCCAGTCCGGGCTGATCGGGGTGGTCGATCTCAAGCAGCTTATCGTTGATGACCGGCCCGACCTGCTGTTTCCGCCCTATACCCCGCGCTTTCCCGAACGGATTGTCGATTGTGGTGGGGACTGCTTCGCCGCCATCCGCGCGCGTGACATGATCGTGCATCACCCGTTCGAAAGTTTTGACGTGGTGGTGCAGTTCCTGCGGCAGGCGGCACTTGACCCCGCCGTGGTGGCGATCAAGCAGACGCTGTACCGCACGTCGCGTGACAGTCCCATCGTCAAGGCGCTGATCGAGGCGGCCGAGGCGGGCAAGGCCGTGACCGCCATGGTCGAACTGCGCGCCCGCTTTGATGAAGAGGCGAACATCCGCCTGGCCCGCGTGCTGGAAGCGGCCGGGGTGCAGGTGGTCTTCGGTTTTTCCGACCTCAAGACCCATGCCAAGCTCAGCCTCGTGGTGCGGCGTGAGGGGGCGACCCTGCGCTCCTACGCCCATTTCGGCACGGGCAACTACCACCCCATTACGGCGCGGATCTATACCGACCTGTCGTTCTTCACCTGCAACCCGGAACTGGTGCGCGATTCGGCGCGGCTGTTCAATTACATGACCGGCTACGCCGTGCCGGCCCGGATGGAGGCGATCGCGTTTTCACCCGTCACCATCCGCCGCACGCTGGAAGACCTGATCGCGGGGGAGATCGCGCACGCGCAGGCGGGCAGGCCGGGGCAGATATGGCTCAAGATGAACTCGCTGGTCGATCCCGACCTGATCGACCGGCTCTACGCCGCGTCCTGCGCGGGGGTGCGGGTCATGGCGGTGGTGCGCGGCATCTGCTGCCTGCGCCCCGGTGTTCCGGGCCTGTCGGAGAACATCAAGGTCAAGTCGATTGTCGGGCGTTTTCTGGAACATGCCCGTATCTACGCTTTTGGTGACGGGCACCGTCTTCCCTCCAAGCAGGCGAAACTGTACATCTCCTCGGCGGACTGGATGCAGCGCAACATGGACTGGCGGGTGGAAAGCATGGTGCCCATGCTCGACCCGCAGGTGCATGCCCGTGTGCTGGATCAGATCATGATGATTGACCTCAAGGACAACCTTCAGTCATGGATTCTACAACGTAACGGCGTCTGGCGGCGGCTGGAACCGGGGCGGAGGCCGTTTTCGTCGCATGAATATTTCATGGAGCATCCGGGGCATCCGGGGCGCAGCACGAGTGGGGGGGATGCGCCCATACGGGTCAGCGCGTCCCAGCCCTGGCATGCGGAACCGATCATTGAGGACTGAGGATTACGGCATGGATGCGCGGGCGGATAACATATGGGGCGGGATGTGACAGGTTCTGGCGGGTTCCGCCGCTCGGCGGTGATAGATTTGGGCTCCAACTCTGTCCGTCTTGTGGTGTTTGACGGCATTTCGCGTAATCCGATGCCCATTTTCAATGAAAAGGTGGTCCTGCGCCTTGGCCGTGGGCTGAACGCGACAGGTCACCTGAACGAGGAGGCCGTGCCGCTGGCCATGGAGGTCATGGCCCGCTTCAACGCCATCGCGCGCGGGATGGAGGCAAGCCCGTTCGAGGTACTGGCCACCGCCGCCGTGCGTGACGCCACCAATGGCCCGGAATTCGTGGCGGGCCTGAAATCACGCCTGCCCGGCGTGCCGATCCGCATCCTGAGCGGGGAGGAGGAAGCGGATTATTCCGCCACCGGCGTGCTGTGCGGCATACCGGACGCCAACGGGCTGGTGGCGGATATAGGCGGGGGGTCGCTGGAAC
The DNA here is from genome assembly GCF_000613305.1 of Komagataeibacter kakiaceti JCM 25156. Next base: position 1,268 of record NZ_BAIO01000210.1, on the reverse strand, counting down.
TGATCCGGCTGGAAAACGGGCGCAAGCTCAACGCCTGCACCCTGCCGTTGGGGGTGATCCGGCTCAATGAACGCGCGGGCGGCGATCTGGCTCGCGCGCGCGCCCTGACCGATGAGGATCTGGCCCGCGTGGGCTGGCTGGATGATGTGCGGGGGCAGGATCTGTATCTGGTGGGGGGCGCGTTCCGCGCGCTGGCGCGCATGCAGATCGTGCGCACGGCCTATCCGCTCAATATCGTGCATCTGTACCGGCTCAACCCCGATACGGCGCGCGAGATGGCGGACTGGATCGTGGGCGCGGGCAAGCGTTCGCTCGAACGTCTGCCCGGCGTGCCGCGCAAGCGGCTGGAAGATGCGCCGTTCGCCGCCACCGTGCTGCGCCGTCTCATGCGGCGCACGCAGTCGGTGGGGCTGGTCTTCTGTGTCGATGGCCTGCGGGAGGGATGGTACATGCGCAACGTCGCCGCCAGCGTGGCCGGTAACGACGCGCAGGAAGCCGTCGCGCGTGAAATGTGCGGCATGCTCGGCCGCAGCATGACCCTGCCGGTGCGGCTGGCGGACTGGACGGGCCCCCTTTTCCCTGACGAGGGGCAGGTCGCCCGGCAGTTGCGCGCGGTCGCGTGCTGGCTGTCGGATGTCGGCGCGCATGATCACCCGGAATACCGGGCCGAACAGACCTACCTGCGTATCCTGCGCATGCAGGGGGTGGGCTTTACCCATCAGGCGCGGGCCTTCCTGTCGCTTACGCTGGCGGTGCGGTACGGGGCCGACCTGTCGGTGGCCTATCTCCAGCCCTCCCGGCAACTGCTCGATCAGGTGCAGTTCGCCCGTGCCGTGGCGCTGGGGCAGGCCCTGCGGCTGGCCTATACCGTAAGCGGCGGGACCGAGGCGCTGCTGGACGGCACGCGGCTGGAATGCGAAGGGGGCACCGTCTCGCTTCATTTCGCGCCGGGGCGCGATGTCGTGCAGGGAGAAAGCGTGCGCCGTAGGCTGGAACGCCTGGGCGGCGCGCTGGGCATGGCCGTCAGAATCCGCGATCACTGAACGGACCGGGGCTGGCGAAGCATCAATGGGCATACGGCATGGACATGGGCGCGACCTGCTGCTGATCCGTGGCGGCACGGTCGTCACGGGGCAGGCGAGCCTGTGCGTGGATGTGCTGTGTGGCGGGGTGGGTGAGATTGTGGCGGTTGGCCCGGATCTTGAAACGCCCACGGGCTGCACGGTTGTCGATGCCGGGGGCCTGCTGGTCATGCCCGGCGGCGTGGA
>NZ_BAIO01000211.1 GCF_000613305.1 Komagataeibacter kakiaceti JCM 25156 | reverse complement strand
CCCCGATCGCGGTGGCGCAGGCCGCCGAAGGATAGGCCCCGGACCACCCGGCCTGACAGAACCGGATGGCGGCGCTATGATCGCGCCCGCCACAACGCCATGACACCGACGGGAGATACAGCTCATGCCTTTCATCCGCGCCCTGCCCGCCGGGCTGTGCCTTGGCATGGGTCTTGTCATGGCGGCGTCATGCGCCCATGCCCGCTCGCATCATTTCGAAGTGCATCAGCGCCACCCCCATACCAATTCACCCTACGGGTACATCCGCAATTACGAACCCGCTTACGACCGGCAGGATCCCCGCTACATCTCCGCCACGCAGCGGTGTGAAACGCAGTCTTCCATCGGGGCGCTGTACAACGGCAGCGGGAACAGCACACAGGTCGCGGCGGGCAGCAGCCACAAGAAATATTTCGCCGTGTGCATGGTGGAAGCCGGAGCATGGAAGGCACATTACGAAAGTAACGTAGGCGGGCGGATCGACCAGTAAGAGACGAATTTGGTAAAGCTTCTTGCCAAAAGCTTCAGGGAACGCCGCCTTCCTGAACAGGGGCGGCCCCTGAAAACTTTTACCTGTCTATCGGTTCAGATAATCAACGGCCCGGTGGCGCCATGAATTCCGGCCCCACGGGATCCTTGATGCAGGTCCGCAGGATCGTATCGATCTCGCGCAGGTCATCGGCATCCAGATGCCAGCCACAGGCGTCCGCCACCGCCGCGATCTGGTCCGGGCGGCGCGCGCCCCACAGCGCGATGGTCGGCCCCTGATCCAGCACCCAGCGAATCGCCAGCGCCAGAAGCGACTTGCCATGCCGCTCACGCGCGAAGTCCTGCAACTGCCGCACCGCCTCCAGATACTGGGCGAAACGCGGCGACTGGAACTTCGGGTCGGCGCTGCGCAGGTCGTCGGAGCCGAATTCCGTCCGCGCCGTCATCTTGCCCGACAGCAGGCCACGACATAGCGGCCCATAGGCCAGAATGGCCAGATCGTGCTGGCGGGCATAGGGCAGGATGTCGCGCTCCATCTCGCGCTCGAACAGGTTATAGGGCGGCTGCACGGCGGATAGCGGAGCGAATGCCCGGAACGCCTCCATCTGGTCCACGGTGAAATTGCTTACGCCAAGGGCCAGCACCTTGCCCTCACGCACCAGTTCTTCGAGGGTGCGGGCGGTTTCCTCCATCGGAACGGCCGAATCAGGCCAGTGGACCTGATAGAGATCGATGTAATCGGTGCGCAGGCGGCGCAGCGAGTCCTCGATTTCCTTGCGGATGCGCGCGGCCGACGTGTTGCGGAACGGCTTGTGGTCCGCCGTCCAGTCAAGGCCGACCTTGGTGGCGATGGCCACCCTGTCACGCCGCCCCTGAAGGGCCTGCCCCACGATTTCCTCCGAATGGCCAAAACCGTAGACGGGCGCGGTGTCCACCAATGTGATGCCCAGTTCAACCGCTTCGTGAATGGTGGCGATGGCCTGCCGGTCATCCGGGCCGCCCCACATCCAGCCACCAATGGCCCATGTGCCCAGGGCGATGCGCGATACGGGATGTTTCAGCCCACGGATCGTGGTGGTTTCCATCACAGACGTTTCCGTCATGAAGTCTTCTCCCTGTCTGTACATTGGTCATGGCGGATATTTTCCCCGCGGGCGTGACTGTGCCACAGCATGCGCGCGCATGTTACCCTCCCCCCGCCGCCACGGGAGAAGGGAACGGTCCCTTTTTGCGGGACCAACCCTTCCGTCAGGCTGGCAGGCACCGTATGCAGGGAATCTGCTGCCCGCAACGGAGTGCCGATCTTGCGCAAGATAGCCTTTCTCGCCCCCCTGGCCTGCCTTGCGGCCTGCGCGTCCGGCCCCGGGGATCACGCCCACCGGGCCATGACGCCCGCCGCGCAGTACGCCACGGGCACGGGCCCGCTGGTCGTGAACACGCATGTGCCCGATTTCGCCACCCGTGGTTACGAACCTTTTACCCGACAGGACGTGGTGGCCATCGCCCTGCGCGAATGGCGGCTGTTCGGCCAGCCGGTCAGTGATGACGACCCGCTGCTGCGCCCCGAACCCACAACGCCCGCCGTCAAGCCCGAACGCACGCCCGGCCTGTGGCAGCGCGTGGGCGAATACTGGTGGATCGGGCAGGACCCGGAGGAGACCGAAGCCTCATGGGATGGCAAGCACGACGCGGACGGGCACATAACCGATTTCGTGCATGACGGGCTTTACGCGTGGTCGGCGGCCTTCATTTCCTATGTGATGCGGGTGACGGGGGCGAATGACCGCTTCGCCTATTCCCCCAATCACGCGACCTATATCAATGCCGCCGCATCGGGGCAGGAAAAGGGCGTCAGGGCGCGCAATCCCGCCCATTACGCCCCGAAGGCGGGGGATCTGATCTGTGTGGGGCGCGGGGCCAGCAAATCGGTGCGCTTTCGCGACCTGCCGACTCCGCAGGGCTTTCCCGCCCATTGCGGCATCGTGGTGGCCACTGGGCAGGATGACGCGCCCTTCGGCCACCAGCTCAGCATCATCGGTGGCAACATAGATGACGCGGTCGCCCTGACCCATGTGCCGATCGCCCCCGATGGACGCCTGACCGACCGCAGGGGCAACAGTCTCGACCCACGTTACCCGTGGTGCGTGGTGCTGCAGGTCCGTTACGACGCCGACCGCGAACCCGTCACCAGCCAGTAGGGCGCCGTATCAGCTGCATGCAGGGCAGTCGGGACGCCTGCCAGCCCGCAAGGCGGCCACGGCGGCCGGTGGCGTCCTCCGGTCCCTCGAATCCATCGGCCACGTTGAACACGTTGTGGTAACCGGCTTCATAGGCCGCGTGGGCGGCGGCCATGCTGCGCATGCCGGAACGGCAGATGAAGTAAATCCGCGCGGTCTTACCAATCCCCGCCTTTTCCAGCGTGGCGATGAAATCGGGATTGATCTCCCCCACCGGCGGCAACTGCCAGCTGTCGCGCACCACTTCCTTGCCCGCGCCGGACAGGTCGGGCACGCCCACCTGCGCCCACTCCATGGGGGTGCGTACGTCCACCAGATAGGTATCGGGATCGCCCTGCACGGCTTCCCATGTGGCGGCGGGTGAAATATCTTCAATCATTACCGTTTCCTTTCTGCGGCAAAACCTGTTGCCGGGATATGCCAAGTCGCCGCCATTCCTGATAGTAGGGAATGAAATACGCACGACATGACTGAACCTGCCACCAGCCGTGCCGCATGATATTATCCAGACCAGTGAAGGTGCTGCCTTATGGCCAAAAGTGCAAATCCCGTCTTGCCCCTCTCCCCCGACATGCCGGCCGCCGTCGGCCACACGCCGCTGATCCGGCTGCGGCAGGCGTCGGAAGCGACGGGATGCGATATTTACGGCAAGGCGGAATTCATGAACCCCGGCGGTTCGGTCAAGGATCGGGCGGCGCTGGCCATCATCAACGACGCCGAGCGCCGGGGCGTGCTCAGGCCCGGCGGCACGATCGTGGAAGGCACGGCGGGCAATACCGGCATCGGGCTGACGCTGGTGGCCAACGCGCGCGGCTACCGCTCGATCATCGTCATGCCGGAAACCCAGAGCCAGGAAAAGATCGACTTCCTGCGCATGATCGGCGCGGATCTGCGCCTTGTGCCCGCCAAACCGTTCCGGGATCCGGGCAACTACGTCCATGTCTCGCGCCGTCTGGCCGAGGAAACGGGCGGCGTGTGGGCCAACCAGTTCGACAACACCGCCAACCGTGAGGGGCACCGCCACACCACCGCCCCCGAAATCTGGGAACAGACCGAAGGCCGGATCGACGCCTTCACCTGCTCGTGCGGCACGGGCGGCACGCTGGCGGGCGTCACGCTG
>NZ_BAIO01000212.1 GCF_000613305.1 Komagataeibacter kakiaceti JCM 25156 | reverse complement strand
CTTCGGACAGGGTCTCGCCCGCGGCGCCGCCCTCACCCTGCGCCCCGGCCAGCGCGCCATCGGATTCATTCAGTTCGGCGTCGATGATGTCCGCGCCGATATGTTCCTGCGGATGCAGCGCGATGATCCGGCGCATGAGGTTTTCAAGCTCACGCACGTTTCCCGGCCAGCGATAGGCCTGCAGGCGGGCCACCGCCTCCTCGTCCAGCACGCGGATCATGCCGCTGTCATGGGCGTTCATATTCAGGAAATGACGCGCCAGCAGGGGAATGTCCTCCACCCGCTCACGCAGGGGGGGCAGGCGCATGGGCACCACGTTCAGGCGGTAGTACAGGTCCTCGCGGAAGGTGCCCGCGCGGATGGCCTGCCGCAGGTCGCGATGGGTGGCGGCGATGATGCGCACATTGGCGCGGATGGGCATGGTGCCACCCACTGTCGTGAATTCACCATCCTGCAGCACGCGCAGCAGCCGGGTCTGGGCCTCGGGCGGCATGTCCCCGATCTCGTCAAGGAACAGCGTGCCGCCCGCCGCCTGCTCGAAACGGCCCGCGACACGGTTGGTCGCCCCGCTGAAGGCGCCGCGCTCATGGCCGAACAGTTCGCTTTCGATCAGGTTGCGCGGAATGGCCGCCATGTTGATCGCGACAAACGGCCCCGTGCGCCTGCGCCCGTATTCATGCAGGGCGCGCGCCACCAGTTCCTTGCCGGTTCCGCTCTCGCCGCCGATCATGACAGTCAGGTCCGATGTCGTGAGCCGGGCGATGATGCGGTAGATGTCCTGCATCACGACCGAACGCCCGATGAGCGACATCTGCTCATCAGGGGCCGGAGCCGCCACGGGGGTGACGGGGGTGGCGGGCGTGGCCAGCGCGCGGGCCACCAGCGCCAGCACTTCCTTGAGGTCAAAGGGTTTGGGCAGGTATTCGAACGCGCCGCGCTGGGTCGCCTTCACCGCCGTCATGAGCGTGGACTGCGCGCTCATGACCACGACGCGCAGGTCGGGGCGGATGCGCCGGATGCGCGGGATCAGGTCCAGCCCGTTTTCATCGGGCATCACGACATCGGTAATCACGAGGTCGCCCTCGCCTTCCTCGATCCACTGCCACAGGGTGGCGGCCTGCGCGGTGGCGCGCACCTGATAGCCCCCCCGCCCCAGCGCCTGGCTCAGTACGGTGCGGATGGAACGGTCATCATCCGCGACAAGAATGGTCGGTAGCGACATACGCTATAAATCTCTCAGATCCGGCACGGGGCGGTTCACGACGCGCCCCACTCCTCAGTCACAACAGGCAGGTGAAGCAGCACTTCGGTACATCCGGGCTGGCTTTCCACCTCGATCACGCCGCCGTGGTCTCCCACGATCTTGCCCGCGAGCGCCAGCCCCAGCCCGCTGCCCGTGGCCTTGGTCGTGAGGAAGGGTTCAAACAGATGCGGGCGGATGTTTTCCGCGATGCCCGGCCCGTTGTCACGCACCGACACCAGCAGCGGCAACTGCACGCGCTGCCCGCCCCCGGTGGAGACCCATATGCCGGGGCGGTAGCCGGTTGTCAGCGTGATTTCGGGCGGGGCCGCGCCATCCACATGGCCATGCAGGCTTCCGCCGCGTTCTTTACAAGGTTGAGCAGCACCTGCACCAGTTGGTCGCGGTTGCCCCATACCGGCGGCAGGGAGGGGTCATAGACTTCCTGAAAGCGGATATCCGCCGCGAATCCCTGCTGCGCGAGCATGCGCACATGCTCCAGCACCCGGTGGATGTTGACCGGCCTGCGCTCGATCGGGCGGTCGCTGAACATGTCCATCCGGTCCACGAGGTCACGGATGCGGTTGACCTCGTCCTGGATCAGCACGGCCAGTTCACGATCGGACTCGCCCACCGACGTTTCCAGCAGTTGCGCCGCCCCGCGAATGCCCGAAAGCGGGTTCTTGACCTCATGCGCCAGAATGGCCGCCATGCCCGCGACGCTGCGCGCCGCCGAACGGAAGGTGAGTTGCCGGTCCAGCACCCGCACGGCTGAAAAATCATGGAATGTCAGGACAACCGATCCCGGCTCCTCCGCCACGGGCGCGCCCTGCACGGTCACACCCGTGCGGTACAGCCGGGGGCTTTCCAGCGTGACCTCATGCTCGACCACCGTGTGATCCTGCGCGCGCACCTGTTCCATCAGCAGGAAAAGCGGATTGTCCTCCGGCAGGATGGCGGTCAGCCGCAACTGCGCCAGATGCGTGCGCGACATGCCGAAAAAGGGTTCCGCCGCGCTGTTCACGTAGCCGATGCTGTTATCCGCCCGCACGACCATGACCGGCAGCGCCAGCGAATCGAGTATGACCCGGCCATTGCCCGTCACGTTGTCCGGCGCGCATGGCACGTGGGCCGATGGGGGGGATGGGGCTATCCCTCATGCCGCCTGCGCCGCGGCCTTTTCCGCCTCCACGGTTGAAGGGCGCGGGCCGCGCACGGTGCCGGCGGCGATCTGGCGGTCATAGAATTCATGGATCATGCGATGGCGCCATCCACCGTATCGACCCGGTTGACCGCGGCGCGGAAACCCGCCGAACCCGGCAGCCCCGCCGAATACCACGAGACATGCTTGCGCGCGAGCCGGAGGCCGGGATGGGCGCCGAAATGGTCGATCATCATGCCGTAATGTTCCAGCACGATGGCCTTTTCCGCCGCGAGACCGGGTTCGGCCACCTCCGTACCGTGCATGAGCGCCTGCGCCACCTGCGCCAGGAACCACGGGCGGCCGTAGCAGCCGCGCCCGATCATGACACCCTGCGCGCCCGAACGCTCCAGCGCCACGCGCGCATCCGCGACCGTAAGAATATCCCCGTTGACGATGACCGGCAGCGACACAGCATCGACCACCCTGCGCACGAAATGCCAGTCCGCCGTGCCGTTATAGAACTGCTGGCGGGTGCGCCCGTGCACCGTCACCATCCGGATGCCCGATTCCTGGGCAATCCGGGCCAGGGCGGGGGCGTTGAGGCTGTCATGGTCCCAGCCCATGCGCATCTTGAGCGTGACCGGCACGTCAACGGCGCGGACCACCCCCTCAAGCAGGCGGGCGGCCTGAACCTCGTCGCGCATGAGGCGGAACCGGCAAGCTGGCCCACCGCCACCTTCTTGACCGGACAGCCGAAATTGATGTCGATGATGTCCGCCCCGCGATCGACCGCGATCCGCGCGGCCTGGCCCATGGCGTCCGGGTCGCACCCGGCAAGCTGGACGGAATTGGGGCCATCATCCGCCACCTCGGCCATGCGCAGGGTGTTCTCGTTCTCCCGCACCATGGCCCAGGACGCGATCATTTCCGATACGACCAGCCCGGCCCCCAGCCTGCGCGCCAGCCTGCGGAACGGCAGGTCGGTCACCCCGGCCATGGGCGCCAGAATGACCGGCGCCTGCAGGACGACCCCACCCCCCAGATCAATGGGCGACAGCAGTTGAGACGACATGAACCCCGCTTCCCCGCCAGCCTCCCGGCCGCCCCCGCGGCGGCATTAAAGGGCATGCCAGCTAAAATATCCGTCAATAATGCTTATGATTTAGGCAGAATACCCCCTCCCGCCGCCCCGTGCAATCAGCTTCGGTGCATTCGGGCAACATTTTCATGCCGTGATGCGGGCAGGTCGTGACAGCACAATGCTTGACGCGCGGGCCACATGGCCGCATTGCTCCGCATCATGCGTGTTGCAGCCATTCTTCTCGCCGCGGGTCAGGGCAGCCGGTACAGCGCCCAGACCGCGACCCCTGTCGCCAAGCAGTATGTCACGCTCGGCGGCAGGCCCGTCATCCGCCACGCGGCGGATGCCCTTGCCCCTCATGTCGCGATGATCCAGC
>NZ_BAIO01000213.1 GCF_000613305.1 Komagataeibacter kakiaceti JCM 25156 | reverse complement strand
TCAGGGCGTTCCCACGGCAGGATGACGGCCGCGCGCGTGGCGGAAGCTGGGGGCACCCCCGCCGTCACGACGGGTTGCCATCCGTCACCGCGCGCTCCGGTGTATCTTCGGTCTCGGCCGGGGGTTCGAACAGGCTGACCGGTGTCGCCGGCATGACCGTGCTGATCGCGTGCTTGTAGACAAGCTGGGTGTGCCCGTCGCGCCGCAGCAGGACGGAGAAGTTGTCAAACCACGTTATGATGCCCTGAAGCTTGACACCGTTGACGAGGAAAATGGTAACCGGCGTTTTCGACCGGCGGACGTGATTGAGAAAGACGTCCTGTACATTCTGCGAAGGTTCTTTTGCCACGGCAGGGCCTTACTTGTTGCTTGTTGGGCGGACTTACACGGCACAGTCGCGTGTCATGCTACGGCGTTGCCACCATCCGTATCACAGTTCGTTGTGTAGCAGTCATGCGTGCGGTGGGCAAAAGCTCATCCGGCGTTGCGGTCCTCGGACGTGACGCCAAGCTGCTTGAGCTTGCGATGCAGCGCGCTGCGCTCCATCCCCACGAATCCCGCGGTCCGGCTGATATTCCCACCAAAGCGCAGGAGCTGCGCCTGCAGGTACTGGGTCTCGAACAGGTCGCGTGCTTCCCGCAGGGGAAGGCTCATCACATCCTCGTCAGAATCGAACTTGAGCAGCGCGGGCGCGCCATCCCCCACGGTGGAGGGCAGCATGTCGGCCCGGATGGGATCCGAGCTGTTGCCCGGCATCATGATCAGCAGCCGTTCCATGAGATTGCGCAGCTCACGCACGTTGCCGGGCCATTCATAGCTCTGCAGCGCGGCAATCGCATCACCCGACAGTTCGCGCAGCGGCAGGCCCGCATTCTCTGCCGCGCGGTCAAGGAACATGCGCGCCAGTTCGGGTATGTCCTCGCGCCGTTCGCGCAGGCCGGGAATGCGCAGCGGCACGACGGCGAGCCGGTAGTACAGATCCTCGCGGAAGCGCCCCAGCGCGATCTCGGACTGGAGGTCGCGGTTGGTGGTCGCCAGCACGCGCACATCCACCTTCACCCGCCGCGCGCCGCCCAGCCGCTCGAAGGTCTGGTCCTGAAGCGCGCGCACGATCTTGCCCTGCGTTTCCAGCGGCATGTCCGACACTTCATCCAGCAGGAGCGTGCCGCCATGGGCGCGCTCAAGCACGCCGGTGCGCCGGCCGGCGCCGTTTTCCCCGCCCTCGATGCCGAACAGCTCTTCCTCGAACCGACCGGGCGCGAGGGTGGCGCAGTTCAGGGCGATGAACGGTCCCTCCGCCCGGCGGGAACTGGCGTGGATCATCCGCGCCGCCACTTCCTTGCCCGTGCCCGCCGCGCCTGAAATCAGCACGCGCGAGCCGGTGGGCGCCACGCGGTCGATCTGGTTGCGTACGGCGGTAATGGCGACGCTGCGCCCTTCCAGCACCGTGCTGGAGCCCACGCGCAGGCGCAGTTCCGCGTTTTCACGCGCAAGGCGCGAGGCCTCCAGCGCACGCCGCACCACCACGAGCAGCCGGTCGGCCTGAAAGGGTTTTTCAATAAAGTCATACGCGCCGTGCTGGAGGGCGGCCACGGCGGTCTCGATCGTTCCATGCCCGGAGATCATGATGACCGGAATCGACGGCTCCTCCTTGTGCAGGACGTTGAGGATGCCCAGCCCGTCAAGCCGCGACCCCTGAAGCCACACGTCCAGCACGACCAGCGCGGGCCGACGTTCCCTGAAAGCGGCGATGGCGGAATCGGAATCGGCCGCAAGCCGGGTCTCGTATCCCTCATCAGCCAGAATGCCCTCGATAAGAAGCCGTATATCCGGCTCGTCATCAACGATCAGGATTTCATGCCCCATGGTCGTCCTTTATCGGCAAAATCAACGTCGACACAGCTCCCCTGCCTCCGGCGCGTCCTCAAGCCCGATGCTTCCGCCATGATCCTCAAGAATCTTCTTGACGATCGCAAGGCCAAGGCCGGTTCCCTTGGGCTTGTGGGTCACATACGGCTCGGTCAGTCGGGCGCGGTCCTCGACTGGCAGCCCGATACCGTCATCCGCGATGGCAAGCACGACGTTCGGGCCATTATGGCTCAATGTAATACGGATCGTGCCGATCACGCCATCCCCGCCCGCCGCCTCACGCGGGGGGCGCATGGCGATGGCGTCGGCCGCGTTCTGCAACAGGTTGGTCAGCGCCTGGCCCACCAGCCTGCGGTCACAGTTCACCAGCGGCCCCCGGTCGGGCAGGCTCACCTCGTAGCGGATTTCGGGGTGGGCGTTGCGTTGCAGGATCAGCGCCTCACGCACGATGCGCGAGAGATCCTCCACCCGCATGACGGGCTGCGGCATGCGCGCAAAGGCGGAAAATTCATCCACCATGCGCCCGATATCGCCCACGTGGCGGATGATCGTATCCACGCACTGGGCGAAGGTGTCGGGGTCGGACGCGATCTCGCGCAGGAAGCGGCGCTTGAGCCGCTCGGCCGCGAGCTGGATGGGGGTGAGCGGGTTCTTGATCTCATGGGCGATGCGGCGCGCCACGTCCGCCCAGGCCGCCTTGCGCTGCGCCACCTGCAAGGCTGTTATGTCGTCAAATGTGACCACATATCCGTCAGCGAAATCACCGGTCATGGTGCTCTGCATTTCCGCGCCGATTCGGACCAGCAGGGTGCAGGCCCGCCCGCCCGCCAGCACCTGCACCTCGCCCGTCAGTTCGCGTACGCCGTCATGGGCGATGCGGTCGAGCATGGGGGTGAGTTCGGGCACCACCTCGATCAGCGGGCGGCCCACGCTGGCGGCCATGTCACGATGCAGCAGTACGCTGGCCGCCCGGTTGGGCAGTTCGATCATGCGCTGGGAATCCAACCCGATCACGCCCGCCGACACACCGGCCAGCACGGCCTCGGTAAAGCGGCGGCGCTCGTTGATCTGGTTGGTGGCGTTGACCAGTTCCGCGCGCTGGGTGGCGAGCTGGGTGGTCATGCGGTTGAAGGCGCGGGACAGGCTGGACACCTCGTCATCGCGGTCGCCTTCGGGCACGTTGCTGTCCAGCATGCCCTTGCTCACCCGCTCGGAAGCCAGGATGAGCAGCCCCAGCGGGCGCACGATCTGGTTGGCGAGCATGAGCCCGATCAGGATCGCGGCCCCCAGCACCAGCACGGCGACAAGGGCGAAGATCAGCACGAAGGTGAACTGGATCTTGGCGCGGTTGCCGTTCAGGCGCTGGTAGTCGGCCACCACCTGTTCGGTGCGGTGCATGTGTTCGAGAATGTCGGGATCGACCGGCCTTGCGATCATGAGCATGAGCGGCGGCGTATCGCCCAGCGTGACCACGGCGCGGACGGTCTTTTCATCCGCCGAGTCCAGGATGGCGATTTCGTTGGTCCGCGCCATGAGGGTCGCGGCCGGTGGCGGCAGGTCGCGCAGGTTGGCCGTGCGCCCCATCAGCCCGCCGGAAGCGACCACCGTATTGGTGAACGGGTCGTACACCACCGCCACATCCAGCCCGCGCAGGGTCGCCTGTGAATCCAGCACCTGCGACAGCGCGTCCGAATCATGCAGCAGGTCGCCCCCCGAACCGGACAGGCCATTTTGCGCGCTGACAAGGTAGTTGGCCAGGGAGAAGGCTTCCGTGCGGATATTGGCGTTATGTTCCTGCAGGTAGCCACGCGATGTTTCCAGCGCCTCGTTCAGCGCGGTGTTCACCCTGTCGCTGAACCAGATCTGGATACCGTAGTGAAAGAACACGGCGGCGAAGATGCCCACCACGATGGTCGGCGCGACCGCCACGATGCCGAACAGCGTCACCAGCCGCACATGCA
>NZ_BAIO01000214.1 GCF_000613305.1 Komagataeibacter kakiaceti JCM 25156 | reverse complement strand
CCAGCAGGGTCGGCAGCAGGATATTGGCCGCATCGGCGATCAGCGGCAGCTTGTCCTTCTGGTCCGCCGGTACGAGCGAGCCGAGCCACAGCGCGTCATGCACCAGCGGCAGGCCGGACAGCCGGTCGGACATGGCCCCGGCCTGTTTCAGGTCCGGCATCAGCACATCCACCGTATAGGGCGAATACTGCGGCTCGGACATGAGCATGCCCAGCGTGACCATCCCTTCGGATTTGGGGTTCTTGGTATGCAGGGGGTCGGCGTCGAATGTCAGGCGCGGCGTCAGCGCCAGACCCGCCAGCGCGATGACCATGAAAACCGCGAGGATCGGCTTGCGATGGCGGCGGATGCCCCTGTCGATGGGGCGGGCGAAGACAAAGCCCATCCGGCCATGTCCCGCCGTGGGGCGGAACAGCCGCAGCAGGGCGGGCAGCAGCGTCAATGTGCAGACAAAGGCGAACAGCATGCCAAAGCCCGCGATCAGCCCGAGCTGGGCCACCCCGACGAAGGCGGTGGGCGTAAAGGCGAGGAACCCCGCCGATGTGGCCGTGGCGGCGACGAGGATCTGATGCCCGGTCTCATTGCCGGTGCGCTCAAGCGCTTCCAGCAGGACGGGGGCGGTTCCATCGGGCAGCGTCTGCGCGCGGAAGCGGACCGAGAACTGGATGGCGAAATCCACCGCGATGCCGACGAACAGGATGGCGAAGGCGACCGAGATCAGGTTCAGCTTGCCCACCGCAAGGGCGGCGAAGCCCGTGGTCAGCAGCAGCCCCGACACCAGCGTAATGATGATCGGTACGATGATGCGCCATGTATGCACCGCCAGCACCAGCCACAGCGTGACCAGAACCAGCGAGCCGAGCAGCCCGGCCACCATGCCTTCGGCCACGGTCGCGAATTCCTCATCCGCGATCTGGACATCACCGGTGATATGGACATGCGCCCGCCCGCTCTTGACAAAAGGCAGGTCGCGCGCCGCCGCACGGATCGCATCCGACGCCGCGCCGCCGGGCTGGAATGAATCATAGTCCAGCCGGGGCTGGGTCACGACAAACTGGTACTTGCCCCCCAGGTCGGCCAGGTCGCCCGCCAGCATCCGCTCCCATGAAAGGGGTTCGGGCGTGCCATCCACCGAATGCTGCAACGTGGTGGCGAACCCATCCAGCGCCGCACGGAAATTGCCCAGATCCGCCTGCCCCTGGCTCAGGCCCAGCGCGATCAGGTCCAGCGCGCTGAACAGCCCGCGCCCCGAGGGATCCGCCGCCAGCTCGCTCAGGAAGGGCTGGGCGATGATGATGGTGTTGAGCACCCGCTCCAGCGCCTTGGGGTCAAGGAACATGAGCCGTTGCGCACAAGGTAGGGATCGGTCTGGGGCGTGGTGACGTAATTGAAATTGGCGTGGTCATCGCGCAGTCGGGCCGCCAGCCCCAGGGCGGTCTGCTGCGCCTCCTCCGGCAGGGCCGCGTCGATGACGGCGACAAGCAGGTCCTGCTTCTGCGGGAACAGACGCCCCATCTCGTCGGAGCGTTTCTTCCAGTCCAGCGAGGATGAAAACATCGTGTCCGTATCGGTGGTCACGCCCAGCAGCCTGTAGCTGGCATAGGTCGCGCCCGTTATCAGCACGGCAAACGCCAGTACGACCGCAATGGCACGACGGGAACAGAAAGCGACAAGACGCCCAAGCGGTACCGATAACATGACGAGTATTCAGCCCTTCAGAAACCTACGTCGTGCCGCATGGGGCGCGGCAGTCGGTGGAGAGGCCCGGTTTGGCCCATGATGTGGCATGGATGCAAGGTGGTTCTTTATGTCCTGACGGGGAGCCGATGACGCAACTTTGTCATGGCTGGCCGGGCAGGTGTATTTCCTTGGCGGAGGACGGGTCGGGACGGATCCAGCGTATTTCCATTACCTGCCATGCCAGAAGCGAGGGCAGGCCCCACGCGATCTCACGCAGGCGCTTGATGAGGGACAGCGCGATGCCCACCTGCGGCGACAGCCCGAACAGCCCCCCGATGATGATATAACCACCCTCCGACACGCCCAGCGCCCCCGGCACGGCGAACCCGGCGGACTTCGCGGCCTGCCCCACGCTCTCGATCACAAAACTGTCAGCCAGTGAAAGCGGGTGCCCCATCGCATCAAGAATGAGAAAAACCTCGAACGTGCCCAGCGACCAGCCCAGCAGTTGCAACGCCCCCGCGCGCAGCGAGTTCTCGTGCGTGCGGTAAAGCGCCAGGATTTCATGGTGCAGGCCACGAATGTCCTCCACCCCGTCCCAGCCCAGATGGGCGGCGATGCGTACCAGCAGCTTTTCCACGACCGAGACGGCGCCGAGATACTGGCTGCCAAGGAAAACCGCCCCCAGCAGGAACGCCGCCAGCGCGCTTTCCATCAGTTCATCCGTCACATGCGACCGATGGACAAGACAGAACAGCACCCCCAGCCCGATCAGGGTGAACGTGACCTGGCTGAGCAGTTCGATCGTCAGGTCACAGATGGTGGAGGCCGCGGCCCGCCTTATGCCCAGCCCGTCGCGCCGGGCCAGCAGGCGGGTTGTAATGACTTCACCCCCCACCTGCGCCACCGGCAGGAGGTTGTTGATCCCTTCGCGCGCGCAGCGCAGGGCGAAGAAATCCCGAAAGCCCAGCGGATGCCGCCCGGTCTGGGCCAGGATGCGCCACGCCTGCGCCGAGGCGCAGACCTGACTTGCATGGAAAACGATGACGGCGGGGATGCTCCACCCGCCAGCCGCGATCAGCCACAGAATGTCGCGCAGGCCGAAACGCCCCAGCATCCATATGGTAAGGCCGATCCCGAATGCCCCGGCGATGAGGGTGAACTGCCGCATCCGTCATCCCTGTCCACATAGCGAAAACAGGACCATAACAGGCTGATTTCAGCCATTTGTTCGGCCCCGCGCCATCCTAGCAGCCTCTGATTTTCTGAAGCAATGCGAGACTTTCAACACAGGCGGCCACGGCCTCGCGTCCCTTGTTGTGCACGTCATCGCGTGAGCGGACCACGGCCTGCTCATCGGTGTAGGTTGTCAGCACGCCAAAGGCGATCGGCACTTCCGTGTTCAGCGATGCCTGTTGCAGGCCAATCGCCGTTCCAAGGCTTATGAATTCGAAATGCGCGGTGTCGCCCTTGATCACGCAGCCAAGGCAGACCACGCCGTCATACCGGCCGGTACGGGCCAGTGTCTGCGCCAGCAGGGGCAGTTCATACGCGCCCGGCGCATACATGACATCTTCCCCGCGCATGGAAATCGCGTGTTCCGCCAGCCATGCCAGCGCGCCATCGCGCAGGCCGTGGGTCACATTCTCATTGAAACGGCTGACCACGATGGCGATACGCGGCGGATGGGCGAACTCAAGGCGCGCGGGGGTGGAGGGGGTATTGGTGCTCATATCCGGCTTTATCCGTATCCAGTGGTCTGGTTCAGTGTATGTCCGCCGTTTCCGGCTCGCACAGGGCATGGCCCATCCGGGTCCGCTTGGCTTCCAGATAGGCGCGGTTGAAGGGATTGGCGGCAACCTGCAGGGCAATGCGCTCACGCACGTCAAAGCCATGCTGCTGCAGGGCGCGCACCTTGTCGGGGTTGTTGGTCAGCAGGTCGAGCCGGTTCACGCCCAGCGCGTGCAGGATGGCGGACGCCGCATGCCAGTCGCGCGCATCGGTCTCGAAGCCAAGGCGGTGGTTGGCGTCCACCGTGTCCAGCCCCTCGTCCTGCAGGGCGTAGGCGCGGATCTTGTTGGCCAGCCCGATGCCGCCGCCTTCATGCCCGCGCA
>NZ_BAIO01000215.1 GCF_000613305.1 Komagataeibacter kakiaceti JCM 25156 | reverse complement strand
CCCCTTGCGCGGCAGGCTGGACTGTGGTGCCGATCCTCCCTATATTTGTTTTTTATTTATTATAATTATTTCATATTATCTTGCTTTATACATCCGTATCGGAACATTATTCAAAAATACCATGTTTTATATTTGTAAAAATTTCTGTTTCTCTGCCTGCAAACACGGTTCACATGCATGTCCTAATGGACCCTCTCAAAGCTACGCCGTATATTCATGCTTCACATGACAACCCCGACCGGTTTCAGGCCGCCACGGCCTTGCGCGCAGACGATCTATCCGAACCGGATACCGTTCGTCGTAAACGTATATTCATCGATGCGAATGGCCTCATCGACGGCGTCATCGGAGGATTCGTAATCCCATGCTGTTTCGAGAGAGCGATACAGCCATCGTGCAAGATCACGCATGACATCAGAGAGTATCTGCGCGGCGTCTTCGGTCATTTCGCAGCCGGTCTTACTTTCACGTATCACAGTGACGGTCATTGTAAATTCGTGATAATAGGGCCCGGTCTGGCTAATCCGGGCGATTAGCTGGTAGAAATTCCGTCTCTGGATCTGCGCCAGGGTGTCAGCAATCGCGTGGAGTTGCGTATCCTGTGGCGCGTAACGGCGGATTTCATGGGATGCATGCCGTTCATATCGGTAGATCCCCTCGAATGAAGCTCCGTCCCCCTGATTAGAAAATCCTCGGAAATAGAGGCACGGACCGCCTTGCTCTGGAGTTGCTGCACCCCAGGGTAAAAACGTAGCAATGTCCACACCAAGTATGCCACATATCTGCAGAAAGTCCTCATAGACCGCATCCCATCAGGAAAAGCGGCGAAGAAAGTCCCGGTACCAGCAGCGAGCCTTTTCACGAGCTGATCCGGACAATTCATCAATTTGATAGACAGGAACGGCAATAATTTCATGCATCGGAAGTGTCTCCTTCGAGAGCAGCCGCCAGCCAGTCATTGGTGGTAACCCAGCCGACAGATCGTCGCGCGCCGAGATCGATCACATGTGCGCCTCCACCAAAGGCTTCGAGACGTGGGCGCGAGCAGGTGTTGGCGTACTCAAACCCCCACACTCCCGACAAACTGAATGTGGCGGCACACTTCAAAACGAAAATAACAACACACTCAGGGTCACCACTACCGTCGTCTTGGATCCACAGTCTGGACCTGTTTTCGCTTGATACGCTCAGAGAGAACCCACTTGAAAAACAGAAGCCGTCAGGATCTTCCGGCTCGTTCCGATAGAATTCAAGCGCCCTCTCCGCATTTTCAGCCGTCCCTACATCAAGGACACACGAAAAATGAGTGAAGTAATTGACCATCGGGAAACTCCCCATAAAACAAAAGCCCGAAGCATGTCCGGACTTTCGCGAGAGAAATGACAGACGGGGTCGGAAGCTTTGTGCAGGCATGGGATGGACTGCCGGACAAGGGGCTACGCAGCTTTTTTCACGCGTTTATCCCCGTGACATCCGGAAGTTCGCCTCAATCATTATTTTATCTAATTTATAGGGCGAAAAGCTGTAGCCCCATGGTCCTCGTATCGACATATCCACGACGCCGCATACGGGCTACGTCACGGCCAGTATTCCAGAAGTCTTCTGTTATTCTGAAAGTTTGGCATAAGCGGGATCAAGGCTTCGATGAATGGGCTGCGCCCGTCCCATCCAGGCTGGGGGCGAATTTCCTTCAGCCAATCAACGAAGCTCGGAATAAATCCAAAGTCCTCGCGCATATGCTGCTCGGCGATCAGCCGCACCGGAACAACCCGCCCGGTGGAAATTGTCAGCACAACGCCAAAAAGTCTCTCAGCGAGGAAGATACCTTCCGCGTGATGTCTCAGCGCACGATGCCGAAAATCGGCCGAAATCAATTTTGATTCGTCGAACCAGGCATGGATAGGCAGGAAGTCATCAGCCGTACCTCCCCACTGCCGCACCGACGAGAGAGCATGATAATAACTATGCGCCATTTCAGGCCTCCTCTGTCCAGCTATGCTCGGAATATTCAGTGGACATATATCGTCCGTTAAATTCGAGCGTCAGCGTTCTGTTGGCCACGTCAAACCTGAAGTCGCCAAAAGCACCCTCATTGTTTTCCCAACCACCGTTGGTCTCGGCCAGTGCGGCGTAACAGACCTGTTCGATGACATCCCGCAGGGGAGTACGTTCCGAGACAATCTCGCAATCAGTCCACCTCGCCGTCACCGCATCGACAAGGACGTCGAGCAGTGTATCCTCCCCTTCAGGCACAACAGCAATCTCCTCGATCTGGCCGCTATCTCCTTCACCGTCAAACGACACTGTAACGGCTGTAATCCTGGATACCGAAAGCGCTTCAAAGATGATCCTGCGATTTTGCGCTGAAGCTTGATTGCATGCTTTTTCATGGCGAAGTAACCGCTCTGCATGCTCCGCAAAGCTTCGTTCGAAGTTCTCAGTCATGGCGAGTTCCCTCAGTTGCTCAGGCACGGCACATACCCGCACTCGTTATCGGAAATGAAGCGGGCCGGACGTTGAAAACCATGTCGTAAGCAGAACAATGACAGGGAATTCCTTACTATAGGCTTGTTAAGCATGGCGTTTCCGATCGTATTTACCATGATTTTTATTATTTTTTACGCCCAGACCTCGCCCGTTATCCACATTTTTGCTTACGTTAATAAAGAATAGTCCTCGCGATATCCGCCATATGCTTGTTCGCGTCAGGGTGTTTTCGGGGATGCCAGATAGGGGCAACTGATCTGCGCAGGCGTGACATCAATCCACAAACGACTGCCCGCAGTCGCCTCCAGTGCCTTGCGGATGGTGTTGGCAGAAAGAAATTCCGCGCCATCGTCACCGCCAAACGATACGCGTTTGACATCGTACCAGTCGTCAGGACATGTGCGCGGGTCCGCTTCGACAGCATAGGCGACAAGGTTCGCCTGACCCTCGGCGTCACTGAAGCCCGGATAACCATTCGACATCAGGTACACCCCATGATCGCCAACCAGCATGAGGCCTGCCGGTATTTTGGTACGGTCGACATCCACACCGGTCGGATGGCGCGACGACACGCCAGCCTTGAGAAAGGCCGGGTTAACAAGCTGATCATAGGTAGGGGAATGTTCGCTCGCGGCTTGCGCATGCGCAAGAAGACGCGCCACCAGGGCACGGTCGAAATGAAGTTTCATGGCAGTATTCCTTTGTATGAGCCCCTTGCTGGGACACAAAAAAGGCGGAACACCGAAGTATACCGCCTCAAGAAATGAAAACTGGCGCATCTGGCCCGAAGTGCCCCCCGATGCCGTTGCCGATCATTCATCTTCATCGTCATCAAAGAAACGAAGCGAAGCATCGACCGGGCCGTCCGCATCAAACAGGACATAATCACAGTCGTGATTCCGGGCCAGGGCAAGAATGGCCCGCAGTGACCGCGACCCCGGCCAATCATGGGAGTATGGATCCAGCGGGACATGGACAAACCATCCGTGCGGGCCGGACAGGCAGGTGAGGCCAAAGGAACCACCTGACCTTGCATATCTCTCAAGGTGTCCACGGTCCGACAGGGGAAGGTGACCGGTGCTCAGGTCGAGGAATTTCCGGATCTGGAAAGGCGCTAACATCGGGTTTCTCCCTGCTGGAAGATGAGGCGGGTCAGACCGGCCCGGTGCTGTCGCCGAATGCGCCGGCGGGCATGACCCATTGTTCGGGGGATGTGAGGACACGGCCACGCCAGCGGTGGCAGAGCGCGCGGCGCACCAGATCGGGGTACCGGCGCACGGGGC
>NZ_BAIO01000216.1 GCF_000613305.1 Komagataeibacter kakiaceti JCM 25156 | reverse complement strand
CGGCACCCGCCCCGTTGACCTGCACCTCAAGGCGCTGGAAACGCTGGGGGCCCGGATCACGCTGGAAAACGGCTACATCAACGCCTCCGCCCCCGACGGGCTGAAGGGGGAGCGGGTGATCCTGCCCTTCGCCTCGGTGGGGGCCACGGAAAACCTGCTCATGGCCGCCTGTCTGGCCAAGGGGCGGACCGAGATCATCAACGCCGCGCGTGAGCCGGAAATTGGCGATCTGGTGGCTGTCTCAACGCCATGGGCGCGCGCATTACCGGCGTGGGCAGCGGCAAGCTGGTCATTGATGGCGTGAAGGAACTGCATGGCGCGCGGTACCGTGTCATGCCCGACCGGATCGAATGCGGCACCTATGCCTGCGCCGCCGCCATTACCGGGGGCGAACTGCGCCTTGTCGGCGGCCAGATCGAGCATCTGGGCGCGGTGGTGCGCGCGCTGGAGGAAGCGGGCGTGGAAATGGTGCAGGAAGATGGGGCGATCCGTGTCCAGCGCACCGGGGCGCTGCGCGGGGTCGATATCATGACCGAACCCTATCCCGGTTTCCCGACCGACATGCAGGCCCAGTTCATGGCGCTACTGTCGGTGGCGGAAGGGGCCTCCATGGTGACCGAAACCATTTTCGAAAACCGGTTCATGCATGTGCCCGAACTCAACCGCATGGGTGCGCGCATCAACGTGCATGGCTCGTCCGCCATCATCCGGGGCGTCCACTCCCTGTCCGGCGCGCCGGTCATGGCGACGGACCTGCGGGCCTCGTTCTCGCTTATCCTCGCGGGCCTTGCCGCCCATGGGGAAACGATCCTGAGCCGGGTCTACCACCTTGACCGCGGGTACGAAGCCGTGGAGCGCAAGCTGGCCCAGTGCGGCGCGCATATCGAGCGGGTGGCGGGCTAGTCACGGGCAGTGCACGAGAAAAGCGCCCTTCCTGCATGATGGCCGAATGTGGTATGCGCGCATGTCACGAAAAAGCGCCCTGCCCGCCGGGGCGCGCCCGCTCTCATGTCGGAGAATGCATTGACCGTCCTGTCACCGGCCCAGTCCCCCGTTCCGGAAACGGATAGCCCGCTGGTACTGGCCCTGCCCAAGGGCCGTATCCTCAAAGCCGCGGCGCCGCTTCTGCATACGGCGGGCATTGTGCCCGGCCCGGATTTCAACGACGAGAAAAGCCGCCTGCTGCGTTTTGAAACCAACGACCCCGGTGTGGACGTGGTGCGTGTACGCTCGTTCGATGTCGCGACCTTCGTCGCCTTTGGCGGCGCGCAGGTCGGCATATGCGGCGCGGACGTGCTGATGGAATTCGACTACCCCGAAATCTACGCCCCGCTTGACCTGGGCATCGGGGGGTGCCGCATTTCCATCGCCCAGCCGCGCGACAGGAGCGGGCTGGAGGATAATCCCAACCGCCTGTCACAGGTGCGGGTGGCGACGAAGTATCCCTCCATCACGCGGCGGCATTTCGCGGCGCGCGGCATCAACGCCAGCATCGTCCACCTGCATGGCGCGATGGAACTGGCCCCGGTGCTGGACCTGTCGCACCTGATTGTCGATCTGGTCGATACCGGGTCCACCCTGCGCGCCAACGGGCTGGAGGAGACCCACGTCATCGCCCACGTCACCAGCCGCCTGATCGTGAACCGCACGGCGCTGAAAACCCAGCCCGAGCGTATTACCGCCCTTATCAACCGTTTCCGTACGGCGCTGGCTTCCCGCCCGGCGCAAGCCAAGGACCAGAAGGCATGAAGCGCCTCGACACCACGCAGCCCGATTTCCGCACGCAGTTCAAAGGTCTGCTGGCCGAACGCGACAGTGACACCGCCAGCGTGGACGCCCCTGTGGCTGAAATCCTGGCCGCCGTGCGCCAGCGCGGGGATGAGGCGCTGTGCGAATTCACCCGCCGTTTCGACCGCATGGACGTGACACCCGCAACCCTGCGCATCACGCCGGAAGAAGTGACCGCCGCCTGCGCCAGCGTATCGCCCGAACTGCTGGAAGCCCTTGAACTGGCGGCGACCCGTATCGAGTCGTTCCACAAATCACAGATGCCCGATTCCCTGCGCTATACCGATGCAGCCGGGGTCACGCTTGGCATGCGCTGGACGGCGCTGGATTCGGTCGGGCTGTACGTGCCCGGCGGCAAGGCGGCCTATCCCTCCTCCGTGCTGATGAACGCCATTCCCGCCCATGTCGCGGGTGTCGGGCGCATCGCCATGTGCGTTCCCACGCCCGATGCACGCTCAACCCGCTGGTGCTGGCGGCAGCACGGCGCGCGGGCGTGACCGAAATCTACCGTGTAGGCGGCGCGCAGGCCGTGGGCGCGATGGCCTACGGCACCGCCACCATCCCCCGGTGGACCGCGTGGTGGGGCCGGGCAACGCCTATGTGGCCGAAGCGAAGCGGCAGGTTTTCGGCACGGTGGGAATCGACTCCATCGCCGGCCCGTCGGAAGTGGTCGTGGTGGCCGATGGCAATAACGACCCCCGCGCCATCGCGCTCGACCTGCTGGCGCAGGCGGAACACGATCTCATGGCGCAATCCATCCTGCTTACGCCCGATGCCGCCATGGCGGAGAAGGTGGAACGCGCCGTGGCGCTGGAACTCGAGACCCTGCCGCGCGCGGAAATCGCCCGCACAAGCTGGGACGCCCATGGCGCGATCATTACCGTACGGAACCTGGATGAGGCGGCGGATCTGGTCAACGAGATCGCGCCGGAGCATCTGGAGCTCATGGTCGATGCGCCCGCGCCGGTCTTTGAACGGGTGCGCCATGCCGGGGCCATCTTTGTCGGGCGGTACTGCCCCGAGCCATTGGCGATTACGTGGGCGGCCCCAACCACGTGCTGCCGACCAGCCGCACGGCCCGTTTCTCGTCCGGCCTTTCGGTGTTCGACTTCATCAAGCGCACCACGTTCATCGAGGCGCAGGCCGAGTCGCTACGTGAAATCGGCCCCGCCGCCGTAAGCCTGGCGGAGGCGGAAGGGCTTGACGCGCATGCCCTGAGCGTGGCCGTAAGGCTTGCCGCGCTGGACCGCGCGCATGATGGAACTTGACCGCCGCCGTTCACATCCCCACATAAACCAACCGTATTACGCTGCGGGCCCGTGGCGAAACGGCAATTCCAATGATCGAAGGACACGATGTCTAAAGAAGACATGATTGAATTCAGTGGCACGGTAACCGAACTGCTGCCCAACGCCATGTTCCGCGTCACGCTGGATAATGAGCATACCATTCTGGCCCATACCAGCGGCAAGATGCGCAAGAACCGCATCCGTGTCCTGGCGGGGGACCGCGTGAATGTGGAAATGACGCCCTATGACCTGACAAAGGGTCGCATCACCTTCCGCTTCAAGTAAGCCGCGCATTGTCGGTCATGACCGGAGCCTCCACCCCTGCCGGGGTGGATGCGGGCGCACAGATGGTCCTTGCCTCGGCCTCCCCCCGGCGGCTGGAGCTTCTGCGCCAGATCGGGATCGTCCCGAACCAGATATGTCCCGCCAATATTGACGAGACACCCCGGCGCGACGAACTGCCCCGCCCGTACGCCCAGCGTCTGGCCGCTGAAAAGGCGGACCATGTGGCGGCTACGCTCGATGTCCCGGCACTCGTCATCGCCGCCGATACGGTCGTGGCCCTTGGCCGGCGCATCCTGCCCAAGGCCGAGGACGCGCAGACCGCGCGCGCCTGCCTGAACCTGCTGTCCGGCCGCCGCCACAGCGTCCATACGGCTGTCTCCCATCCCGCCCGACCGCCGCATGGCGGGACG
>NZ_BAIO01000217.1 GCF_000613305.1 Komagataeibacter kakiaceti JCM 25156 | reverse complement strand
CGCCAGCGGCCCCCAGCGCACCACCGGACCACGCGGGCGGGCGAGATAAAGCCCCACCAGCACGCTCCACACCCCCACCCACAGGCACAGGAACGGCAGCACGGGCCGCACATACCCCAGCACGACCGGAACGGAGCAGTAGAACAGGATCAGCCACAGGGGGTAGCCCGGTGGCACGCCGCTTATGTGAATGTAGTACAGCGCGCCTGGCAGTAGCGCGACCACGGGCCAGAACAGCGCCACCAGCACCCGCCTGCTGTTGAAGGCCAGCGCCAGCACCCCCCACACCAACGCCGCGCGCACGATTCCCTGCAACGCCGTGCAGGCGGGCAGAAGCACCAGCACGGCCATAAGGCCAGACAGCGCATCGGGCCACCGGCGGCGCCACCACGGGCTGGAATACGGTCCGTACGGGGTGTTCATTCCCGCTTCATGCCATGAGTACCGCGCCACGGGTAGCCTGCGGCCCTGGGGTGATGGCACGTTTGTGAATGAACAGGTGCGCGTGGCCGCTTTTTATCACCCATGTGGACGACTAATAATGCGCCCCCCGCAGGCCCATGCCGACGGGTGCCGGAAAAATAGAAATCACAAAGTCAAAATCATAAAGGCAGGCAAACGTACCATGGCAAAAATCAAGGTCAGGAATCCCGTTGTCGAAATGGATGGTGACGAGATGACCCGCATCATCTGGCATTTCATCCGCGAACGGCTGATCGTGCCCTATCTGGATATCGACCTGAAATATTACGATCTTGGCATCCGCCATCGTGACGAGACGGATGACCGCGTGACCGTGGACGCCGCCGAAGCCGTGCGCCGCTACGGCGTGGGCGTGAAATGCGCCACGATCACCCCCGATGAGGCACGGGTCAAGGAATTCGGCCTGAAAAAGATGTGGCGTTCGCCCAACGGCACCATCCGCAACATCCTTGATGGCACGATCTTCCGTGAACCGATCATCTGCGCCAACGTGCCCCGCCTTGTGCCGCACTGGACCCAGCCGATCGTGATCGGCCGCCATGCCTATGGCGACATCTACCGCGCGGCGGAAACGCGCATTCCCGGCCCCGGCAAGGTCACGCTGCGCTACACCCCGGCCGATGGCGGCCCGGAGCAGGTACTTGACGTGCATGACTTCAAGGGCCCCGGCGTGGCGCTGGGCATGCACAATACCCGCGCCTCCATCGAGGGGTTCGCGCGCGCCTCCCTGTCCTACGGGCGCGACCGCAGGCTGCCGGTCTACCTGTCCACCAAGAACACCATCCTCAAGGCCTATGACGGCATGTTCAAGGACGTGTTCCAGGACGTGTACGAGCGTGAGTTCAGGGCCGATTTCGAGAAGCTGGGCCTGACCTACGAACACCGTCTGATCGATGACATGGTGGCCTGCGCGCTGAAGTGGAAGGGCGGCTATGTCTGGGCGTGCAAGAACTACGATGGCGACGTGGAAAGCGACATCGTGGCGCAGGGCTTCGGCAGTCTCGGCCTCATGACCTCGGTGCTGCTGAACCCGACCGGCGACGTGGTGGAGGCCGAGGCCGCCCATGGCACCGTCACCCGCCATTTCCGGGAATATGAAAAGGGCCGCCCGACCAGCACCAACCCCATCGCCTCCATCTTCGCATGGACGCGCGGGCTGGCCTATCGTGGCAAATTCGATGACACGCCGGATGTGACCCATTTCGCCAACACGCTGGAGCGCGTGTGCATCGAAACGGTCGAAGGCGGGCAGATGACCAAGGATCTGGCCCTGCTGGTCGGCCATGACACCAGATGGCTCGATACCCAGCCGTTCCTGGAGGTGCTGGACCAGAAGCTGCGCGCCGCCCTGTCCTGAAAAACTGTCTGAAAATAACCGATCGACACAAAAGTAAACGTCTTTGGGTGCCGCCTTTTTTCAAAAAGGCGGCTTTTCAAGCAGCCCCCCCCGGTGAACATGGCGCATTTTCCCCGCATGGATGAAAAATCATCCATGCGGGAAGATGTGCCTACCTGCTGCCCCCACGGCGTGATTATATAACGCCATGCATGACCAGACACCCGCCGCCCCTCCCCGGCCATCCGCCCCGCAGGAAACCCAGGGCCTGGAAGGCAGGCTGGAGCGCCTGTTCTTTGGCGCGCGCTGGATCTGCGCGCCGCTTTACTTCGGCCTGACGGCGGGCCTGCTGGTCATTGTGGTCAAGTTCCTCCAGACCGCGTGGGCGCTGGTGCGCAACAGTTACACGCTGGAATTCGATGATGTGTTTGTCGGCATCCTCGACATGATCGACCTTGTGCTGCTGGCCAACCTCCTGCTGATCGTGATGTTCGCGGGGTACGAGAATTTCGTTTCCAAGCTGGACGTACGCAGCCACCGCGACTTTCCCGACTGGATCGGCCACGTCACGTTCGGGGATATCAAGATCAAGCTCATGGCCTCCATCGTGGCCATGTCCGCCATCCATGTGCTGGCCGATTTCATCCGGGTCAATGACATATCCAGCCGCACGCTGGCATGGAGCGTGGGCATCCATCTGGCCTTTGTCGTATCGGGGCTCATGCTGGCGCTGATGGACCGGATGATGGAAACCCCGTCCGGCCAGGGGCACACCAACACCCGGCCGGAGCAGCATTAGGGACTGCCTGCAAACAGCCCTTCAGGGATGCGTCACGCCGGGCCGGCTTCCTGCGCCGTGGCTTCCACGCGGGCTTCGCGCAGGGCCTGCTGCGTCAGGCGCTGTTCGTTCCGGCGCAGGAAAATGACGCTGATGACCAGCCCCACCGTGACCATGACCCCCAGCCCGATGCTGGCCGGGCCTGAAACCTGCGTGACCTTGCGGCCAAGATAGTACGCCCCCGTGGCGTAACCGCCCGCCCAGCACATCCCGCCCAGCGCATTGAACAGCATGAAGCGCGGCCATGGCATGTGGTTGGCCCCGGCCAGCAGCGCCACGAATACGCGCAGAAGCGCCACGAAACGCCCGAAGAAGACGATGGCGCTGCCATGGTGGCGGAACAGGAAGCGCCCCAACAGGAGCCTGTCCGGGGTGAGACGGATGCGCGCGCCATATTTCTGCAGCAGCGGCAGGCCGACCTTGCGCCCGATCAGGTAGCCAATATTGTCCCCCACCACCGCGCCCAGCACGGCGGCCAGCGCGACCCACTGGATTTCAAGGCGATGCGTGGCGGCGCAGTAAACGGAGGCGGAAATGATCAGCGTTTCCGCCGGAAGCGGAAGGCCCATGCTTTCCAGCATCACGATTGTCGTAATCACCCCGTAACCGTAATGCTGGAACAGATATTCGAGATGGTGCAGCAGTGTTCAGTCCTCCGTCCCGGCAGATCAGGCATGGCCCCCCGTACTGGAACACGAACGGACCATGCCCCCGCCCCCAAACCTGACCCCGGTTCAGGATACGGACGGACGGGCAGGGCGCACCCGCGAACACCAGCCTGAAATCCGGCTGGCACAATGGGTGAAACGGCCTTTCAGCAAAACCGGCTTTAGCGAATATCTGTCACGCGTTTTTTCAACCCGCTTCATGCCGTCCGGCCGAGGCCACCGCCATCGCAGCCCTGCCCTGATCCGGGCGCGGGTGGAAAACGCCAATGCCAGGCAACCGCGCGGCGGGGGGTATGTTCTAATCCGTAAATCGGGTCTCACGCCCGGCATAACAGGGAGCATTCCATCATGCCTGACGACAGTCGTCCCTCCTCATCACGTCGCGCGGTCCTGACCGGGGTGGCCGCCGGTATCGTCACCGCAACCGCCGCGGGCCGGGGGG
>NZ_BAIO01000218.1 GCF_000613305.1 Komagataeibacter kakiaceti JCM 25156 | reverse complement strand
CCTGACGGGCTGATCCGTTACGCAACCCGGCGCAGCCGCCCGCGTGGGGGCGGGGGATGTGCCGGATGTTCGGCCTGCGCTAACGCGAACCGCCCGCCGGAAGACTGACCGCCATTGCGTCAGGCCCGGTTTTTTAACCAAATACAAATGATTATTATCTAAAGATTACAGATAACCGCGCGCCTTGCGCCGGTAATACCTTGCGCCTATAGCAACGGGGCCATAGCGGTGAAGGAGATGGCGCGAAACGGTTCATGCGTTCCGGACTGAACCGCCACCGCCAAAGATGTTTCACCGAAAAAAAAATCGTCCTAGATTGCCGGAAGGCAGCACCCGGTTTTCGGCTCCGTACTCGAGGTAACAGAATGTCCGCTCACCATGACCACAGGCTTCGCGCCCTAACGCATGAAGATGCCGACTTCTGGGCGGATGTGGTGGACAATGTCCTTATTGTAGCCGTCACGGACCAGAACGGGACCATTACGTACGTCAATGACAGATTTTGCGAGATCAGCCAGTATTCACGTCAGGAACTTCTGGGCCATACCCACAGCATCCTGAAATCGGGCGAACATGGGCAGGCGTTCTTCCGCAACATGTACAAGACGCTGCACGCCGGTCGCACATGGCATGGCAACATCTGCAACCGCGCCAAGGACGGCAGTCATTACTGGGTTGCAACCACCATCATTCCCCACCGCAACATGCGCGGTGACATCAACGGGTTCGTCGCCGCCCGTTTCGAAATCACCGAACTCATGAACACCAAGATGCGGCTGAGAAAACAGGCCGCGACCGACATGCTGACCGGCCTGCTCAACCGGGGTGGCTTCAACGCCCATCTCGTCACGGCGCTGGAGGCCAGCAAGCGGCGCGGCGCCGAGCCGCGCGTGCTGGTCATGTTCGATCTGGACGGTTTCAAGCCCGTCAATGACATCCACGGCCACCATGCGGGTGACGAGGTGCTCAAGACCATCGCCACGCGCCTGCTTGAACTGATCGGGCCGGATGACGTGATCAGCCGGCTGGGAGGCGACGAGTTCGCCTGATCCTGCATAAAAGCCTGAAGATCACGCCGCTTGAAACCATCCTGAAGAAAATACAGCATCTGCTGGAAGAACCGATCATGCTGGACAGCGCGACGGTGCGCATTTCCGGCAGTATCGGCGCGACCCGCATAACAGGTGACGAGACGCTGGAAGGCCTGCAGAAAAACGCGGATGTCGCGGTTTATGCCGCCAAGCAGGCGGGCGGCAAGCAGGCCCGCATGTTCACGCCGGGCCTGCACAAGACCACCATAAAGCGGGCCAGGCTTCTGGCCGAAGCCCGGGCGGGCGTGCGCGAAAAACAGTTCGAGGTGTATTACCAGCCCATCCTCAACACACGCACGGGCCGGATCGAACAGGCGGAAGCCCTCATGCGCTGGCACCACCCCGAACGCGGGCTTCTTTCCGCCGGGCTGTTTGCCGAGGTCTTTACCGATTCCGTCCTGGCGCAGGACATGGAAGCGCATCTGATCCAGTCCTTCCATGATGACATTGAAAAATGGAAGCGGGCGGGCGTGCCCAACCTGTGCGTGGCGGTCAACCTGTCGCATCTGGACCTGCTGAACCTTGAACAGCAGGGCAACCTGTTCAGTGAAATCCGCCAGCGCGACCTGCCGCCCGAAACCTTCATGCTGGAGGTGACCGAACAGATGCTTCAGGGCCGCCGGGCGCAAAAAAGCTATGCCCACCTGCGCCAGCTTGCGGATGAGGGATTCGGGCTGGCCATGGATAATTTCGGTTACGGCATGGCCCGCCTGTCCACACTGAGCGAACTGCCGCTGCGCGCCCTCAAGCTGGATCGCTGCCTGATCCGGGAAGTCGCCACGGATGAAAAGGCACGCAGCATGCTCGCCTCACTCATCAAGCTGGGCCACGGCTACAACCTGAGCGTTACCATCGAGGGCGTGGAAACCCGCAGCGAGTTCGACATCGCACGCAGGCTGGGCGTGGATCATGTGCAGGGATTTTTCATCTCGCCCGCCGTCTCGGCCACGGAACTGATCCGTGTGACGCGGGAAATGACCTGGGAACCGCTTACGGACTGAATATCCGGCACGGTATATAGACGTTCCGGAGTGCCGGATTTTTCACAAAAGCCGCATTTTCCGAAGCTGCTGGCCACTGCTCGAAAAGCCGGTCCACGGAATGTCCTGTAATCACAAGAAAGTTTCTGGTGAAGCCTTTTTTAAAAAGGCGACACCCGAAAACTTTGACAAAAAAACCCACGACAGGAGACCTGCCGTGGGTTTTGCCGTTGCGGATACCGGATCAGATATGGATGGCGCGCTTGTCCACATCCAGCGCCGCTTCCTTTACCGCCTCGCTCAGCGTGGGGTGGGCGTGGCAGGTGCGGGCAATATCCTCGGACGAGGCGCCGAACTCGATCGCCATGGTGCATTCGGCAATCAGTTCGCCCGCCATCGGGCCAATGATATGCACGCCCAGCACCTGATCGGTGGTGGCGTCGGCCAGAACCTTGACAAACCCGTCCGTCATGCCGATGGCGCGCGCGCGGCCATTGGCGGTGAAGGGGAATTTGCCAACCTTGTAGGAAACGCCCTCTTCCTTCAGGGTTTCTTCCGTCTTGCCAACGGTCGCGACCTCCGGCCATGTGTACACCACGGCGGGGATCGCGCCATAATTCACATGACCCGCCTGCCCGGCCAGCAGTTCGGCCACGGCAACGCCTTCTTCCTCGGCCTTGTGGGCCAGCATCGGGCCTGCGATCACATCGCCAATGGCGTAGATGCCCGGAACACTGGTGGCGTAATGCGCGTCGGTCACGATCCGGCCACGCTTGTCCAGCGCCACGCCAGCTTCCTCCAGCCCGAAGCCCTTGCTCGCGGCCGTGCGGCCAATGGCCAGCAGCACCACATCGGCTTCCAGCGTTTCCGCCGCGCCGCCCTGCGCGGGCTCCACGGTCAGCGTCACGCCCTTGGGGCCTTTCTCGGCTTGGTGACCTTGTGCCCCAGCTTCATCTTGAGGCCCTGCCTGGTCAGGATGCGCTGGAAGCTCTTGGCGATCTCGTTATCCGTGCCCGGAACCAGACGGTCGAGATATTCGATCACCGTCACATCCGCGCCCAGCCGGTGCCACACGCTGCCCAGTTCCAGACCGATGACACCGCCACCGATCACGACCAGCTTCTTGGGAACAGCGGAGAGTTCAAGCGCGCCGGTGGAGGTGACGATCTGCTTCTCGTCCACCTCGACCCCCGGCAGGCCCGCGCTGTCGCTGCCGCTGGCGATGACGATATGCTTGGCCGTAACCGGCTTGCCATCAACCGAGATGCGGCCCGTGCCCTCAACCTTGCCGGTGCCCTTGAGCCAGGTGATCTTGTTCTTCTTGAACAGGAACTCCACGCCCTTCACGTTGGCTTCGACCACGGACTGCTTGCGCGCCATCATCTTCGCCAGGTCGAGCTTCACGCTGTCGATGATGATGCCCATATCGGCATATTCATCCTTGGCTGCGTGAAAATTCTCGGACTGCTGGAGCAGCGCCTTGGACGGGATACAGCCCACGTTGAGGCAAGTGCCCCCCAGTGTCGCGCGCTTTTCCACGCAGGCCACCTTGAATCCAAGCTGCGCGGCGCGGATGGCGCATACATAACCACCCGGTCCCGCCCCGATCACGATCACATCGTAATCCGTCTCGGACGGGGCCTGCGTCGCGGCGGCGGGTGCGGCAGGCGCCGGA
>NZ_BAIO01000219.1 GCF_000613305.1 Komagataeibacter kakiaceti JCM 25156 | reverse complement strand
AAGAAGCGCCACCGGCTGTGGCCGGGCGGCCCGGCTGCGGTACGGGGGATGGCGTGGGGGTGGGTGGCTGGGCTTCGGCTGGCTTGCGTCGTCTAAACAATGTTACCCCGCTAGGTTATGCTGCGCCGGAACGTGAGGTGTTCCGCCTGGATGGAGGTTACGCTTTCGGGCTGGTTGCAGGCTGCTGCCCCATGACCGGTTATACGCGCCCCGATCATGCCGACAAGGGCGTTAACGGGAAGTGTCGTGAAAACATCATACAGTGCGCCCATTGCGCCGGTTAACCGCCGATGATAGCGATGCACGCATCATGCGCGATATTTGAGGTTATTTCGTGGCGAACGGACGTCACGGCTGCGTACATGACGGATCAATAACGGGTAGTGGAACGGAATATGGAAAATTCGGGACGGGCGGCGGAATGCCGGTTTGATCTGCTGGGCATCGGCAACGCGATCGTTGATGTGCTGGCGCCGGTGGAAGCTGCCTTCCCGCAGCGCAATGGCATGACGCCGGGCAGCATGACGCTGATCGACGCCGCGCGCGCCACGGCGCTGTACGGCCAGATCCGGCGCGAGAAGGAAATGGGCGGCGGTTCGGCGGCCAATACCTGCGTGGTGGCGTCCAACATGGGCGCGCGCGTGGCCTATCTGGGCAAGGTGGCGGACGACGCGCCGGGGCAGGCCTTTGGCGCGGACATGCAGGCCGCGGGCGTGTATTTCCCCTCCGTGCCGCTGCAGGGCGATGAGGGCGCGGACAACCCCACCGCGCGCTGCATCATCCTGGTCACGCCCGATGGCCAGCGTACCATGAACACCTATCTGGGCGCGTGCGTGCGCTTCGGGCCGGATGATGTGCTGGCCGATGTCGTGCGGGCATCCAAGATCATCTACATGGAAGGCTATCTGTTCGACCCCCCGGCGGCGCAGGAAGCCTTCCGCACCGCCGCGCGCATCGCGCATGAGGCGGGCCGCAAGGTGGCGCTGTCGCTTTCGGACCGTTTCTGCGTGGACCGCCATCGCGCGGCGTTCCATGACCTCGTGCGCGGGCATGTCGATATTCTGTTCGCCAACGAGGACGAGATCTGCGCGCTGTACCAGACCGATGATTTTGACGAGGCCGCGCGCCGTGTCTCCGCCGAGACGCATTTCGCCGTGCTGACCCGTTCCGAACGCGGCAGCGTGATCATTCAGGGCCAGCAGCGCATCGTCATCGGCAGCGTGCGGACCGAGGTCGTGGATACGACCGGCGCGGGCGACGCCTATGCCGCCGGTTTCCTGGCGGGTTGGACATCGGACCGGACGCTGGCGGAATGCGGGCGGCTGGGCAGTGTCGCGGCGTCCGAGGTGATTTCCCATTATGGCGCGCGCCCGCTCATGAACATGCGTCAGGACATGGATTTCTGATCAAAGGGCCTTCCACCGGCCATCTCCGGGGTGTGTGACGGGGTTGTGCGCGAAGTTTCGCGTGCAATCCGCGCCCCTTCCCGTTATCTACGCATCCACCAGCCACCCAGTCCGCCGCCGCATGCGCGGGTATCGCCCGCATGTGCCGCCGCGCCCTTATGGCGTCCGCCAAGGAAAGTCAGGTCAAGAGCAGTTATGGATATCCGCAATATCGCCATTATCGCGCACGTCGATCATGGCAAGACCACACTGGTCGATCAGCTTCTGAAACAGTCCGGATCCTTTCGTGAGAACCAGCACGTCGCCGAACGCGCGATGGACAGCAACGACCTGGAGCGTGAGCGTGGCATCACCATCCTGGCCAAGTGCACGTCCGTGGTGTGGAAGGATACCCGCATCAACATCATCGACACCCCGGGCCATGCCGATTTCGGGGGCGAGGTCGAGCGTATCCTGAGCATGGTCGATGGCGCCATCGTGCTGGTCGACTCCGCCGAGGGCGCGCTGCCCCAGACCAAGTTCGTGGTGGGCAAGGCGCTGGCGCGCGGCCTGAAGCCGATCGTGGTCGTGAACAAGATCGACCGTGGCGACGCCCGCCCCGACGAAGTGCATAACGAGATTTTCGACCTGTTCGCCGCCCTGGGCGCGAATGACGAGCAGCTTGACTTCCCCATGCTCTACGCATCGGGCCGCCAGGGCTGGGCCGATACCGAGATTGATGGTCCGCGCAAGGATCTCTCTCCCATGTTCGATCTGATCCTGCGCCACGTTCCGCCGCCGCATGTGAACAAGGACGCGCCGTTCGCGATGGTCGCCACCATCCTCGAGAACGACAACTTCCTTGGCCGCGTGCTGACCGGCCGCGTCGAGCAGGGCACGGCGAAGATGAACATGCCGGTGCATGTGCTGCGTCCCGACGGCTCGGTTGTCGAAACCGGCCGCCTGACCAAGCTGCTCTCCTTCCGTGGGCTTGACCGCGTGCCGGTGGAGGAAGTGGAAGCCGGTGACATCGTGGCCGTGGCCGGCCTGTCGGAAGCGACGATTCCCGAGACCATCGCGGCCCCCGAAGTCAAGGAGCCGCTGCCCTCCACCCCGGTTGATCCGCCGACGCTGTCCATGACCTTCCGCCTCAACGATGGCCCGCTGGGTGGCCGCGAGGGCAAGAAGGTCACGTCGCGCCAGATCCGTGACCGCCTGTTCAAGGAAACGGAAGGCAACATCGCCATCCGCGTGTCCGAAAGCCCCGAGAGCGAGGCCTTCGAGGTTGCGGGCCGTGGCGAACTCCAGCTTGGCGTGCTGATCGAGCAGATGCGCCGCGAAGGGTTCGAACTGACCATCGGCCGCCCCCGCGTGCTGTTCCGCACGAATGAGGAAACCGGCGAGCGCGAAGAACCGTTCGAGGAAGTCCTGATCGACGTGGACGAGCCGTATTCGGGCGTCGTGGTTGAAAAGATGGCCCTGCGCAAGGGCATCATGCAGGACATGCAGCCTTCGGGCGGCGGCAAGGTGCGCCTGAGCTTCCTCATCCCCTCACGCGGGCTGATCGGCTATCATGGCGAATTCCTGACCGATACGCGCGGTTCGGGCATCATGAACCGCCTGTTCTCGGGCTACCAGCCCTATGTCGGGCCGATCGCGGGCCGTCGCAACGGGTCGCTGATCTCGTCCGAGGATGGCACGACGACACAGTATTCCCTGTTCTCGCTGCAGGACCGTGGCACCCTGTTCGTCGATGCGGGCGAGAAGGTGTATGTCGGCATGATCATCGGTGAGCATTCGCGTGAAAACGATCTGGAAGTGAACCCGATTCGCGAAAAGAAGCTGACCAACATCCGCGCCGCGGGCAAGGACGAGGCCCTGCTGCTGATTCCGCCGCGCAAGATGAACCTTGAGCAGGCCATCGCCTATATCGAGGATGATGAACTGGTTGAGGTCACGCCGTCGGCCGTGCGGATCCGCAAGCGTTACCTGGACCCGCATGAGCGCAAGAAGCGCGAACGCCAGGGCACGGTTGACTGATTTCCGGCCCGCCTGCCCCTGACTGCAATCTTTAGTAATGTTTCAGTGCTTGAGATTGCGGTCATAATGGGGCAGATCTGGAATACTCCCGAAATATTTAAGAATTTTAATTCGAGACGGCTTTCCTGCGACATGATACAGCAGGGAAGTCAGATCGGACGCGTCCATGCGCCCCGGCTGGCGCATTGGAACAGAAATCCTGTGTTCTGGAGTATTTTTATATGATCGTTTCTCCCCGCCGTATTCTGGCCGCGCTCTCCGCCGTTGCTGTTATGGGCGTCGCCGCTCCCGTCATGGCGCAGACCGCCGCCGAACCGACC
>NZ_BAIO01000220.1 GCF_000613305.1 Komagataeibacter kakiaceti JCM 25156 | reverse complement strand
CGGCGAGATAGTGGCCAAACCCGTCGCGCGCGCGGCCCGTGGCAAGGTCGGCCTGAATCGCGGGGTCGCGCATGTAGCGCGCCAGATCCAGCGCCGAACAGGGTTTGCGCTGTTCATGTACCCCATCCTTCAGGAAATGGGCATAGCCGTTACGCAGCGCCCCGCTTTCGATCGCGGCCAGCACATCGGGGTTGACCGCGGCATAAAAGGATTCCGAAAAGAATGGGCCGGGGTCGAACGCCATGGGCGTGGTGTTGCACAGATAGTGGTGCAGGGCGGATACAAAGTGGCCCTGCGTTATCTCCGCCTGCATGGCGGGATAGGTGGCGCGGTACCATTCGGCATCGAAGTAAACCGACAGGGTCCGCCACGGCAGTTCCGCCATGCCGCGCAGCAGGTAGTCCACAAAGGGGTGCGCCGCCGCGTCCGGCCCGGCATGGGGCAGGGCGGCAAGATAGGCGGCAGGGTCGAAAAAACACGATCCGCTGCGCATTTCCCCATCGCCCGCACGCAGGTAATGGTCATAGCCATTGCGGTAGCCGCCCGCTGCCAGCATGGCCGGGGTGATGTCGGGATAGGCCGCGCGATAGGCGTGTTCATCAAACAGCCAGTGGGGGCTGTGGGTGTGCAGCCCCGTGGTCAGGTAATGCTCAAATCCGCTGCGCCATGTGCCCTGCGCCACATGGCGGGCCACGTCGGGATAGGTGGCGAGGTACCAGTCCTCATCAAAAAACGGGTTGGGGGAATGGCGCAGGGCTACGCCATGGCTGGCGTAGAAATCGTGAAGCTGTCCGGCAGGGATGTCCATGAGATCGAGAACCGGCGCGTAGTGGGCGCGGTACCATGCGGGGTCGAACGCGGTCCATCCGGCAGCCGTTTCCGCATTGCTTGGGGAAACAGCCATTATATATCCCTGTCCCTGTCATGTTCGGGACAGCATGGGGACAAAAGGTTAATTTTTGATTGGCTAGGCGGGGCTGGCCGGGGCAGGGGGCGCCGAGATGTCGGCCACGCGGGCGTCCACCACCTTTTGCGCATCCGCCGGGGCAAGGCAGACCACCAGCCCTGATCGCCCGCGTTGATATAGACCCGTGGCTGCGCCATGGCCGTGCCGGACAGGACCACGGGCAGTTGCGTGAGCTGCCCGAAGGGGCTGGTGCCGCCGGAGCGGAAGCCGGTCAGCCCGGCTGATTTTTCCGGGCTCATCATCCGCGCGTTCCGCCCGCCGAACAGGGCGGCGACTTTCTTGAAGTTCACCTTGTGATCGGCTGGCACCACGAGACAGACCGGCGTCGTGCGGTCCACTTCCACCACCAGCGTCTTGAGCACGCAGGCCGGATCCACCCCGATGGAGGACGCCGCCTGCATGCCGATCAACCCGCCCCCCGGCGCGTATTCATAATCATGCACCGAGAATGGTACGCCGCTGGCTGAAAGGAATTCGGTGGCCCTGGTCCGTTCCGTCATGTTCCATGCTCCCTGTCTGTGGCGTCAGATGTAATATGGCACCCGGTGACATTCAACCGCCTTGATGCAGCCGCTCCGCACGGGTCTTTCACAAAAGAACGGGAAAACTGTTTTTCAGGCACTGAAATCATGTTTGCCGCATGGTCCGCACCACTGTTGGCAGCGCCAGCACGATCAGTGTCACCCCCATGAGTGTCAGCCCCATGACCCCGCAGCGCATATAAAGTGCTACGCCCCCGATCCCCCCAAGCCCGAATGACAGGATGATCGCGCCATGCAGGCGCAGGCGCTCGCGCACACGGGTCAGTGTCTCCCCCGCGTGGCGGTGTTCCAGCCACTGCGCCAGTTCAATGCCAAAATCCGTCAGCATGCCGGTCATATGCGTGGTGCGCACCCGCGCGCCGGAAATATGGGTGACCGTGGCGTTCTGCAATCCCATGAGGAAACTCAGCCCATAGGCGAGCATCCATGCCGTCTGTTCCAGTGGTAGCAGTTCGGCCAGCATGCCAAGACCGGCCAGCAGGGCGCCCTCCAGCACGATCCCGCAGGCATAGACCGCATGCACCCCCCGCCTGTGCCCGGCATTGACCAGCAGCGTTGCCGCAACGCCACCGCCGATGAATGCGCCGATCAGCCCCAGGCAGGACACCAGCGCCAGTTTTCCATCCGCCGTCAGGCTGGTGGCCAGTGCGGACAGGTTGCCGGTCATGTTGGCGCAATAATAGCCGACGCTCAGGAAACCCGTCACATTGATGGCCCCCGCCATGGCCGCCAGCGTGCAGCCAAGCCGCAGGTCGGTCCCGATATTGCGCGATGTTCCTTCGTGAACCAGCATATTCCCAAATTTCGCCTGCGCGGGAAGACAGCGCCCCGCCACGGGAACTGGCCCCTACGACTGTTATGACATGATGCCATGGGGCAGGGCGCGGCGCAACGGTCCGGTGGCAGGCAGGACGTGCATACGGATATGACGGATTAAATATCCGCAATATCAGGGGCCGTGCCCGGCGTTCAGTCGCCTGCCCAAAGGTTGGCAAAAATGGGGCGTTTCCTGAAGCTTTTTGAAAAAAGCTTCACCAAAACTTTCTTATGTTTTGCGGACTATTCATTTCATCTTTTCTTGAAACATAATGTAATTTCGTTCTCTTTAATTATTAATTTATGGCATTGATATATAAATACCTGAAGCATGCTATTGCGTTGATAAATGTTATTATTTTGTAACTTATGTTTATTTTAAGATATAATTCACGAAATTCCCGTATCTATACATGTGGACAGGACTGTTTGGGAGTGGCATGGTCCGCCAGAATTTATGGACAGACCAGCGCGGGTGAGTAAGTGAATGACCATAATTCCGGCCAGGGATCAGGGAAAAGGAGCCGCCCTGCCCACCCTTCGGCCGGAATGATATGATTAAGTAATGATTGACCTCCTGATTCACGATGCCTGGCTGTATATCGACCGGGGATGGGAAATTCCCGGTGGCTGGATCGCCATAAACGGCGGCAGGTCCATGGTGTCGG
Organism: Komagataeibacter kakiaceti JCM 25156; assembly: GCF_000613305.1. The sequence goes on along the minus strand of NZ_BAIO01000220.1, from coordinate 743 downwards.
CGGCCCCGAACTGCCCCGCCCGCAGGCGCGGGCGCGTCAGTTGACGCACGGGGGCGGCTGGTCACGCCCGGCCTTGTCAACGCGCACCATCATATGTGGCAGAATCTTACACGCGCCTATGCGCCGGTTACGCGCCGCAGCCTGTTTTCATGGCTTGAAAAGCTTTTTCCGCTATGGGCCATGCTGGATGCCGATGCGGTGTACCTGGCCAGCTACGTGGGCATGGTGGAACTGCTGCTGGGTGGCTGCACCACGGCCATGGACCAGCTTTACGCGCATCCGGCCCCCGGCCTGACGGATGCGCAGTTCCGCGCCGCGCGTGATGTCGGGCTGCGTTTTTACGCCACGCGCGGCAGCATCACCCGCACGGTGGAGGAGAGGGGCCTCGCGCCCGCCGCAATCGTGCAGGACGAGGATACCGTCCTGACGGATTGCGAGCGGCTGGTCCATCTCCATCACGACCCCCGGCCCGGCGCGCTGGGCCGGGTGGCGCTGGGGCCGGCCGCTTTGTATCTGGTGTCGGAACGGATCATGCGGGAATCCGTCATCATGGCGGAACGGCACAACCTGCGTCTGCACACCCATCTGGCCGAGGATGTGGATGAGGACGAATACTGCCTGAATGTCTATGCTGCACGCCCACCGAATATCTGGAACATCTGGGCTGGGCCACGCCGCGCACGTGGGTGGCGCATTACATCTATGCCGCCCCGGCCGAGATCGACCGCCATGGCCCGCGCGGG
>NZ_BAIO01000221.1 GCF_000613305.1 Komagataeibacter kakiaceti JCM 25156 | reverse complement strand
CCAGCGCGAGGGCCGGGTGTTCGTCCACCCCTATGATGACCCCGAGGTCATGGCTGGACAGGGCACGTTCGCGCTTGAACTGTTCGAGGACGCGGGCCCGCTGGATACGTTCGTCTGCCCCATCGGCGGTGGCGGCCTGCTGTCCGGCTGCGCCGTGGCCGCGCGCGCGCTGCGCCCGGAGATGGACATCATCGGGGTGCAGGTGGAAAATTTCTCCTCGCTGGCCGGTTTTCCGGGCGATGAGGTGATGCCGCCGGGCGGCGCCACCATCGCGGAAGGGATCGCGGTGCTCCAGATCGGCCGCCAGCCGCTGGAGGTCATTCGCGGCCATGTGTCCAACGTGCTGGTGGTGCCGGAAAGCGCCATCGAAACCGCGATCACCATGCTGGCCGAAGGGGCGAAGCAGGTCAGTGAAGGGGCTGGCGCCACGGCGCTGGCGGCGGTACTGACCTATCCCGAACTGTTCCGGGGCAAGCGCGTGGCGCTGCCGGTTACGGGTGGCAATATCGACAGCCGCATCCTGGCCAATACCCTGCTGCGCTCGCTGCTGCGCGACGGGCGGCTTTTGTGCCTGAAAATGGAAATACCTGATCGCCCCGGCGTTCTGGCCGACATTTCACGCAAGATCGGTGATGAAGGCGGCAATATCATCGAGGTCTCGCACCAGCGCCTGTTCACCACCCCCAGCGTGCAGGCCGCCGAACTGGAAGTGATGATCGAAGCCCGCGACCCCGAACACGCCCGCGCGCTGGAAGCGGAACTGGCCAAGACCTACATCGTGCGCCGCGCCTGAACGGCCCCGCACCATGGGTTCACCCGTGGCGGAGAAAAGCCGCCACGGGTTTTTCCAACCTTGGAGACCGTTTGAAAAGCCTGCCTTCAGAACCCACCGCAAATCCCAGTGAAGTTTCCGGTGAAGCTTTTTTCGCAAAGCTTCGGGAAACGCCGCCTTTTTGAAAAAAGGCGGCCACAGTCTCCTATCTGGTGCCGAACAGGCGATCGCCCGCATCGCCCAGGCCGGGGCGGATATAGCCATGTTCATCCAGCCCGCGATCAATGGCGCAGGTCACGATCCGCACATCGGGATGCGCCCTGCGCAGGCAGGCCACGCCCTCGGGCGCCGCGAGCAGGCAGACGAAAACCAGATTGTTGCAGCCTGCCTGCTTGAGCCGGTCAATGGCCGCGACCGCGCTATGTCCCGTCGCCAGCATCGGATCGACCACAAGGCAGACACGGTTCTCAAGCTCATCGGGCAGCTTGAGGTAATATTCAACCGGCTCCAGCGTTTCGGGATCACGGTACAGCCCGACATACCCCACGCGTGCCGAGGGTACCAGATCCAGCAATCCATCCAGAATCCCGTTTCCCGCCCGCAGGATGGAAATCAGGCACAGTTTCTTGCCCGCAAGGCGGCGGGCCTGCATGTGTTCCAGCGGCGTATCGATCTCCACCGTTTCCAGCGGCAGGTCACGCATGGCCTCGTAACCGATCAGCAGGCTCAGTTCGCGCGCGAGATGGCGGAACACGCCGGTCGGGGTCTCACGCTCACGCATGAGGGTCAGCTTGTGCTGGACCAGCGGGTGGGTGACAACAACAACACCATCGTCATGCGCGCAGGCGGGTTCGGTCATATCGGTTCCTTGTCATGGGTTGGGGTATGGGGTCAGCTTCCGCCATCGCGGGGGACGAAACGCAGGGCCAGCCCGTTCATGCAGTAGCGCAGGCCGGTGGGCGGCGGCCCGTCGGGGAAGACATGGCCCAGATGGCCGTTGCACCGCGCGCAATGGACCTCCGTGCGGGTCATGCCGTGGCTGGTGTCGGTCGTGGTGCCCAGCGCGCCGGGTATGGCGTCGAAAAACGAAGGCCAGCCGCTGCCGCTCTCATATTTCGTGCCGGAGCGGAATAACGGCGTGCCGCACCCGGCGCAACGATATTCACCGGCGCGCTTTTCATCATTCAGCGGGCTGGAACCGGGGCGCTCGGTGCCGTGTTCGCGCAGGATGCGCGCCTGTTCAGGGGTCAGGCCACCGCACTGGGTGGGGCCTGTGGCGGCTGGATCGGACATGGGTGTTTTCCTCCATCACACGGGCATTTTACGCTGACCGCTTTTAGGGCATCATGCCATATAAAATAAAACAGGGAGATCCTACCCCATGAGCGACCATGAAACAGTGAACAAGGCGCGCCGCCCCGTCATGCTGGCAGTGCTTGATGGCTTCGGCTGGCGCGAAGACCCGTCCGACAATGCGGTACGCGACGCCGATACGCCAGCCTTTGACCGGCTGTGGCAGTCGGGGCCGCACGCCTTTCTCAAGACCTGTGGGGAGGATGTCGGCCTGCCGCAAGCAGATGGGCAATTCGGAGGTCGGTCATCTCAATATCGGCGCGGGCCGGGTGGTGATGCAGGAACTGCCGCGCATTTCCACCGCGCTGCGTGACGGCTCGGTCGCGCGCGGCCCGGTGATGGCGGATTTCATCGCCGCGCTGAAGGCCAGCGGGGGCACCTGCCACCTCATGGGTCTCGTCTCCCCCGGCGGGGTGCATGCCCATCAGGACCATGCCGTGGCCCTTGCCGAAATCCTGCGCGCCGCCGGTATTCCCGTCATTTTCCACATCTTTACCGATGGGCGCGACACCGCCCCGCAATCCGGGCACGGCCATGTCAGCCAGCTTCTGTCCGCCCTGCCCGAAGGGGTGCGGATCGGCACGGTTTCCGGCCGCTATTACGCCATGGACCGCGACCGCCGGTGGGACCGGGTGGAGAAGACCTATAACGCCATCGTCGCCGGTCAGGGCGAACGGGCGGGCGATGCGCTGCATGTGCTGGACAGGGCTTACGCCGCCGGGGTCACGGATGAATTCATCGTGCCCACCGTGATCGGTGAATATGGCGGCATGCATGACGGTGACGGCGTGCTGAGCTTCAACTTCCGCGCCGACCGGATCCGCCAGTTGCTCGATGCGCTGCTTGAGCCGGAATTCGATGGCTTCACCCGCATCCGGCTGGTCAAGCTCGCCGCCGTCATGGGCATGACCCGCTACAGCGACCGGCTGGCCGAACGGATGACGGTGCTGTTCCCGCCCGAGGAACTGCATGACCTGCTGGGCGATGTGGTCAGCGCCGCCGGGCTGAAACAGATCCGCATGGCGGAGACCGAGAAGTACCCGCACGTCACCTACTTCCTCAACGGCGGGCGTGAACACCAGCTTCCCGGCGAGGATCGGGTCATGATCCCTTCCCCCAAGGTCGCGACCTATGACCTGCAACCCGAAATGTCGGCCCCGGAACTGACACGCCGGGCGGTGGAAGCCATTGACAGTGGCAAATACGACCTGATCGTCCTCAACTTCGCCAATGCGGACATGGTGGGCCATACCGGCGTGCTGCCCGCCGCGGTCAAGGCCATCGAGGCGGTGGACCGGGGTCTGGGCCAGATCGCGGACGCCATCGACCGCGCGGGCGGCGCGCTGCTGGTCACCGCCGACCACGGCAATGCGGAAACCATGTTTGACCCCGAGACCAACGGCCCGCACACGGCCCACACACTCAACGTGGTGCCCGTGGTGCTGGGCGGGGTAAAGAATGTCAGCCTGCATGATGGCCGACTGGCCGACATCGCGCCGACCCTGCTGCAGCTCATGGGCCTGCCCCAGCCCGCCGCCATGACCGGGCATTCCCTTCTGGACGGGTCCACGCCATCCTGACATCACGCCCGG
>NZ_BAIO01000222.1 GCF_000613305.1 Komagataeibacter kakiaceti JCM 25156 | reverse complement strand
GGGCGAGGTCAGCCTTGCGCACCGGGGCGTGCTGTTTTTGGATGAACTGCCCGAATTCGCCCGCTCCGCGCTGGAAATCCTGCGCCAGCCGATGGAAACCGGCACCATATCCATCGCCCCGTGCCGCCGCCCATGTCACCTACCCTGCCCGCTTCCAGCTTATTGCCGCCATGAACCCGTGCAAATGCGGCTATCTGGGCGATGCGGCGCAGGAATGTCGCAAGGCCCCACGCTGTGGGGAGGATTATCAGGCCCGCCTGTCCGGCCCGCTGCTGGACCGGCTGGATATGGCGGTGCATGTCGAACCCATGCCGCTGACCCGCATCGCAGAACTTCAGGGCGGTGAATCCAGCGCCATCGTGGCGCAACGGGTCATGGCGGCGGTGGAGCGCCAGCGCGGGCGGCAGGGCGCGCTACGTAATGCCGAAGCCCCGATCGACGCCTTTCGCATCACTACGCCAGCGCGTGATTTTGCCGTGCAGGCCGCTGAAAAGCTGCGTCTTTCCGCCCGTGGCTTCACCCGCCTGCTGCGCGTGGGCCGCACCATAGCCGACCTTTCGGCGGCGCAGGACGTGGAACGCGGCCATATTGCCGAAGCCCTGGCCTACCGCCTGCGCCGCGTGGGTGGAAAATAGCATGGAGATCGGTTTTTTCCCCCTTGCGCACCCTGCCCCGCTGGACTAATAAGACCCCACCGAAGCGGATGGGTGCGTAGCTCAGCGGTAGAGCATCGCCTTCACACGGCGGGGGTCACAGGTTCAATCCCTGTCGCACCCACCATCCGGCCTCCCCCCTTATAAAACATGACTGTTCCGGGCATCATGCCCGTATTCCGGATTCATGCCGGAATCTGGCCCAGGGCATCGCGACAGCGGACGTAGGACAGCTTGTCCTGAAACAGGAACAGCACGTAGTAATCCAGCGTCCGCCGCCGTTTACGGGTGGGATTGGTGTAGAATGGAAATACATCGAACGGCCCGTCATACCCCTCCGGCACCGGGTCCGAAGCACTGATGCAGCGGATACGGAACAGCGGCGCGTAAACCGTTGCATCCGAATCCGTGCGCCTGACGTGAAACAGGTTGCGACGGAATTTGCGCAACCGGTCGGGCAGGATGAAAATCATGTTCTGCTCGATGAAATTGCCGGGCGGATTCCGGTCGCGCAGGTATTTCATGTCCTCTGGCATATCGCAGAAGAAATTGGTGTCCTGTACGATCATGGTGCGCTCAGGCTCCCTGTCAGCGGCGGGTGTTCCCGCAACCGGACCCTGCGCCGTAACGCGGCCCGGTCCGGATCCATCATGTCAACGCCATGGAACATGGCGTCCGGGTGGCTTGGAATCTGTTCCACGAAACATCCCGTCATCATAAGGAAGTTTCTGGGGCAGCTTTTTCGGACGGATTCCTAGAATCCGAACATATGGTCGGCTGAAAACCGTCCGTCCCGTTCCATCTTGCGGCCATGATAGCCAAACAGGCGGCATGTCGTATCACGGATGATGACATACGCGCCCTCACCCGCGCGTTGCAGGGCCGCCACGCCAAAGATTTCGTGGGGCCAGAGGACACGCGAGCCTGACAGCGGGATGGCGATCTTCTCCCGCGCGATGACCGCGCCATCGGCGGCATGCAGGTAAAGCGATGTATCCGAACACGCACGCCATGCAGCCGATGCCGGATAGATGAGGGTGCAGAAACTGAACGGTTCGGCAATCGCCGCCGTCAGGAACAGCCGGGTGGACAGGCCGGGCGGCGGGCGACATAGGATTGCGGCTCACCGCGATAGGTCATGACGGTATTGAAAATATGCGCGCCGAAGCTGGTCTCGGCGGCATGGCCGGTATCACGGTCCTCATAACGGATCAGGGCATGCAGCCAGCCATCGGCCTGCCCGCCCGCGCGGAAGTCATAGACCAGCTCGCCATGGCCCGCCGTGGTCATGAATTCACTTACGTCGCACAGCATCGCATGATCGCGCGGCAGGCACCCCATGAACCGCGATCCGGCATTTTTCCCCTCCGCATCGAAGCCATCTATCCGCACCGGCAGGGTCTCAAGACTTTCCGCCATGGGCGACGGCAGGACAAGCGTGCGGTAACGCGCGGGATCCGGCACAGGAAATGGCAGCAGGTACCCCCGCCCGAACAAACGCGAATCCAGCTTTTCAATACCCGGATCAGGCCGCAGGTCGGCGCGCTGCACGTTCAGGTGGGCGATACGGGTGCGGGTGCGCTGCGTAATCTCGTAGCGCGGGCGCACCACATGGCCACCGGCACGCAGTTCGATCTGCTCCGGCCATGACAGGCCGGGCATGATCTCCGCCATATGCACGGCCACGGTCTCGTACGGAGCCAGCGGTCGGGTCAGGGGCACATGCCGCGTATCCCCCATGCGGTTGAGGCTCATGCTCCCCGCCGCGACAGGCAGGGCGTGGCTGTTCTGGAGCCACAGCACCACATCCTCCCCCGGTCCGGGGCTGGCAGGTTGGCGTAACGCGCGGCGGGCCACGCATTGGCGTCATGCGTGACCGACAGGCTGGGGTTATCGCCCCGCCCGCGTGTTTCCAGCGCGTATTTGACCACGTCATGCCCTGCGATTCCCATCGCGTGATGAACAGTTGCCCGGTAAATTCAGGCAGGCCGAAACGCTGGCGTATCTCCGCGCTGTCAAGGATGATGGCCTGCCCCGCGCGGGGTACAGCCTGCTCCCATGTATGCAGCACCTGCCCGGCCTGATCGTACAGCCGCAGCCAGAACCGCACATTGTCCGCGCCGTAGCGTGACCAGTAATTGGCGGACACCAGACGGGTGGAGAATTCCGCCGTATCCCGGAAAAAAGCGAGGTTGGTGCCGAAATTCAGCCCGTCGAGGTAGGTATGCGCGACGGACAGCATGCTATCGGGCAGGCGCACCTCCGCCAGCGTGCGCAGGTGGCTGCCCGCGGGCAGCAGGCCCGACAGCCGGTTTTCCATCACCGCATGGCTGAAATCCAGCGCCCATACGGTTTTCGCGGCCATCCGGGGCAGATCGGCCAGCGCCAGCAGGCTCCACGCGCCACAGGGCTGCCCTACCTTAAGCGAATCATGGGTGTAAATGCCCGCGACCTCGATTCTGGCGGGCAGCAGCGCCAGGGCGGTCTGCGCGATCCCGTGCGGGTCATAGATGGCGACCGGCCCGCTTCCTGCCAGATCCGTGGCGAGAATGGCCAGTTTCTCCGCCGCCCACGGATGGGTCAGGGCCTTGTAGGCCATATTGCCGCCGGTTCGCGGGTCAAAGGTCTGAATGCCAAGCATGACGCCTGTTCTATTCCACTCCGTGCATAAGTGGGAGCGTTATTGTGCCGTTACGCAAGGCCAAGACACCGCCGCACCGCCTGTGCCGCGATTTCGGTATCATCCAGCGGCATGACCGGCCATGTCTCCAGCCGCCCGGCAAAGGGCCGGATGCGCCCCGCCTGTGTCAGGTCATGCAGGAACTGCCCGATGCGCCGCGACCGGCCCGGCAGCGCCGCCACCATGACCGGGGCGGATGTCGCCACGGCTTCCGACACCATGGAAACGCTGTCCATCGTCACCACGATGGCGTCCGCGCAGGCCAGCAGGCCGAGATAGGGGTTGGGTCCGGTCTGGTCCCATATCCATGCGCCCATTCCCGCCAGCGCGTGGTGCAGTGCGGCGCTGACCGCCGGATCGGTCCGGCGTGA
>NZ_BAIO01000223.1 GCF_000613305.1 Komagataeibacter kakiaceti JCM 25156 | reverse complement strand
CGGCGGCCCAGCGCGCGGACCGCATCCAGCGTTTCCTCGGCGGCGTGAGCGTTGCGGACATAGGAAATGGCGATGTCATACCCGTCCTTCGCCAGCGCGCGGGCAATTCCCGCGCCGATGCCACGGCTGCCACCCGTTATGTATGCCACGCGGTTCGTCATTTTATTCCTCCCGGTATGTCCTGTGGTTTTCTCCTACAGCACGCGCCGCGCGGGGGAAAGAATGCACGCGGGCGGGGAAGGGACTTGATCACGCCTTCGGTGTTGTCTATAGCGTGCGTGTTCGCGCGTCCGGGCCTGTAGGGCATGCCCGGCCGCAATGTGGCGGCCTGCTTTCCATGCGTAATGGTGGGGCAGGGGGCCAACACGTTAACCCGAGGAGAAGAAAATGCCCAAGATGAAGACCAAGTCATCGGTCAAGAAGCGGTTCAAGATCACCGCGACCGGCAAGGTGCTGGCAGGGCCCGGCAACAAGCGCCACGGCCTGATCAACCGCTCGCAGAAGATGAAGCGCACGAACCGTGGTTCGCAGGTGCTGACGGAAATGGACGGCCGCACTGTGAAGCAGTGGGCTCCCTACGGTCTGGCATAAGGAGTAGCTGAGATATGGCACGTGTGAAACGCGGCGTAACCAGCCACGCCCGCCACAAGAAGGTTCTCGAACTCTCCAAGGGTTTCCGGGGGCGTTCCTCCACCAATTACCGCATTGCGCTGGAACGTCTGGAAAAGGCGCTGCGCTATGCCTACCGTGACCGCCGCAACAAGAAGCGTGAATTCCGCGCCCTGTGGATCCAGCGCATCAATGCCGCCGTGCGTGAGCATGGCCTGACCTACAGCCGTTTCATCAACGGTCTGGACAAGGCTGGCATCGAGATCGACCGCAAGGTGCTCGCCGCCATCGCCTTTGACGATGCGGCCACCTTCGCCGAGATCGTGAAGAAGGCCCAGGCCGCCCTGGCCTGAACCCTGTTCCACGCCCGTGTGGCGACAGGTCCACGAAACGGGTCGTCCGAACGGGCGGCCCGTTTTGTTTTTATGCAATGCCCGTGCCGCTTTTCTGGCTGGCGGCGGGCACAGTTTTATGTGCCGGGTCTGGCCCGCGCCGGTCGGTCGCGCCGGTGGATGGTCCTTGCCAGCCCGCCCGGCAAGAGCCTGCGCGAGGTGCTATGAGTGACGATCTCGAAACCCTGAGGGAACAGACGGTTCAGGCGCTTGCCGCCGCGACGACCTGCGTGCATGGGATGCGGTGCGCGTGGGCACGCTGGGCAAGTCAGGCCGGCTGACCGCGCTGCTCAAGGAACTCGGCGCATGACGCCGGATGAGAGACGCCAGCGTGGCGGCGCGCTCAATCGCCTGCGTGACGAGCTTTCCCGCATGATCGAGGCGCGTGGTCAGGAACTTGAAACCGCGGCGCTGAACGCCCGCCTCGCCGCCGAGCGCGTGGACGTGACCCTGCCCTGCGCGCCACAGGCGGACGGGCTGCTGCACCCCATTACCCGCAGCATCGAGGAAATGATCGCCATTTTCGGCGCCATGGGCTTCCAGCTTGCCGAAGGCCCGGACATCGAGAGCGACTGGCACAATTTTTCGGCCCTGAACACACCCGCGCACCATCCCGCCCGCACCGATCAGGATACGTTCTATCTGCCCGCCGAGGTCGAGGGCCAGCCCGAGCGCGTGCTGCGCACCCAGACATCGGGCGTGCAGATCCGCACCATGCTGGGCAAGGAGCCGCCCATCCGCATCATCGCGCCGGGCCGCACCTATCGCGCCGACCATGACGCTACCCATTCCCCCATGTTCCACCAGTGCGAGGCTGGTGATCGAGAAGGGCATCACGCTCGGTCATCTCAAGGGCTGCCTGTCGGATTTCCTGCGGGCGTTTTTCCAGATCCCGGACCTGCCGGTGCGCTTTCGCGCTTCCTATTTCCCGTTCACCGAACCCTCGATGGAAATCGACATCGGCTGGTCACGCAGGACGGGCCAGATCGGCACCGGGGGCGACTGGCTGGAAGTGCTGGGCGCGGGCATGGTTCACCCGCGCGTGCTGGCCAATTGCGGGCTGGACGCGCGTGAATGGCAGGGCTTTGCCTTCGGCATGGGGATCGAGCGGCTGACCATGCTGCGCCATGGCATTCCGGACCTGCGCTCGTTTTATGAAAGCGATGTCCGCTGGCTGCGCCATTACGGCACGTCCCCCCTGTCTCCCGCCCTGCTGCACGAAGGTCTGTGATCGATGAAGTTCTCCCTGTCATGGCTGCGCGAACACCTTGAGACCCCGGCGACGCTGGAAGAAATCTGTGCCACGCTGAACACCATCGGCCTGGAAGTGGAAGGCGTGGAGGACCGGGGCGCCGTGCTCGCCCCCTTCCGCACCGCCCGCATCATCGAGGCCGCCCAGCACCCCAATGCCGACCGCCTGCGTGTCTGCCAGGTTGATGCGGGCGCGGGGTTCGAGCAGGTGCAGGTTGTCTGTGGCGCGCCAAACGCACGCACGGGGCTGCATGTGATCTTCGCGCCGCCGGGCACCTTCATCCCCGCCAGCGGCATCACCATCAAGGCGGGCAAGCTGCGGGGAGAGGAAAGCGGCGGCATGCTGTGTTCGCTGCGTGAACTGGGTCTGGGCGCGGAAAGCGACGGCATTGCCGAACTGCCCGACGATACGGTGCCCGGTCAGTCCTACGCCCTGTTCGCTGATCTGGATGACCCGGTCATTGACATCGCCATCACGCCCAACCGTGGCGACGCGCTGGCCGTGCGCGGTATCGCGCGCGATCTGGCGGCGGCGGGCCTTGGCGAACTCCGGCCCTGGATGACCGAGGCGGTCGAGGGGCGGTTTGAAACCCCCATCAACTGGCGCATCACCTACCCGAGGCCTGCCCGTGGGTTCTGGGGCGCAGCATCCGTAACGTGCGCAACGGGCCAAGCCCGGAATGGCTAAAGCGCAGGCTGGAATCCATCGGCCTGCGCCCGGTTTCGGCGCTGGTGGACATTACCAATTTCTTCGCCTTTGACCTGGGCCGCCCGCTGCATGTGTTCGATGCGGACAGGCTGATGGGGCATGAACTGACCATCTGCCGTGGGGCGGGTGAGACCTTCACCGCGCTGGATGGCAGCGAGCATGTCATGACGCCGGATGACTGCGTGATTGCCGATGGCCGGGGCGTGCAGTCACTCGCCGGGATCATGGGCGGGGCGGAAAGCGGTGTCAGTGATACGACCACCAACGTGTTCGTGGAATGCGCGCTGTTCGATCCGGTGGCCATCGCGCTGGCCGGGCGGCGGCATAACCTGCATTCCGACGCCGCCAGCGTTTCGAACGCGGCGTGGATCAGGCCCTGCCGCCCGCCGCGCTGGAAGCCGCGACGCGGATGATCCTTGAACTCTGCGGTGGTGAGGCGGGGAGTGTCGTCGCGGCGGGGCAGGAGCCCGCGTGGCGGCGGCAGGCGCATCTGGAATTCGCGCGGCTGGAAACGCTGGGCGGCCTGACGGTCGCGCCGGATCAGGCCGTTCACCTGCTGGAGCGTCTTGGCTTTACGGTGTACGAGCGCGACGAGCGTCATGTCGTGGTGCAGGTGCCCTCCTGGCGTAATGACATCGCAACCCCGCTCGTGCTCGACCAGCAGCCCGGTCTGTCCCCCGCGCGTGCGCAGGCGGCGGCCGAAGGGGCGGCGGGCGATTGACCCGGAAGTGGACCTGATCGAG
>NZ_BAIO01000224.1 GCF_000613305.1 Komagataeibacter kakiaceti JCM 25156 | reverse complement strand
GGAACGGACGGCCCCGCGGCAATGACGCGCGCAGTAGAGACGGCGCCGCGTTACCCTTGCCCCCGGCGTACGCCCGCATACCGTGCGCCGCCTGCGCGATGGCTGTATGCTCGATCGCCTGTTTCACCGCGCCAATGCGGGGCTGAGCGCCGAACAGTATGACGTGGGCCTGCGCTTTCGCCGTGACTGGCTACGCAGCACGCGGAGTGGCCGGATGGTGCAACGTTATACGCCCCACACCGGAGCCGGTGCGGGCAGTATGGAAGAAACTGAGGCCGCCGTGCATGCGCGTAACGCGATTGATCGCGCGCTGGGGCTTCTTACCCCCGCCCGTGCCCGTGTGGTCTGCGCCGTGTGCGGAATGGACGAATACCCAGGCACCCGGACACGCACACTGCGCGCGGCGCTGGACGTACTGCATGAACAGTGGCGATGAAGATTTTCCGCTATTAATGGAATGGCAGGAGACCATTTAAACAGTCCGTATTTTAAGATATTCTGGAAACCAGAAAGAAGTTTTTGGTGAAGTTTTTTACAAAAAGCTTCAGGAAACGCCGCCTTTTTAGAAAAAAGACGGCACCCCAAAACTTTTATTCTTATAGAACACCTGATTATCTATGAGAAATTTAATATTTATATAAATTGACGATAACCCGCATTTACTGTTCACCGCTGGATCATAGTCCGGGTGTTGTATTCGGCAGGCCACCCACCAGTGCATCCGTGCCGCGATCTCCGTTTTTCAGGCGAGATGGGCAAGAAGGACCAGCCTCTCCGCACGCTCCATGCCTGATGGAAAAACACCATGGCAAAGGTGTTGTTGATCCTGTCCGCATGGTAGAATGGCGGGCATGAACAGAACTGGCCTCTGCCTTGCCCTGCTTTCCGCCGTGCTGTTTGGCATCAGCACGCCGTTCGCCAAGATGCTGCTGGGCGATATGACACCACAGATGGCGGCGGGCCTACTTTACCTTGGCTCCGGTGTCGGGCTGGCGCTGGTGCTGCGTGCACGCGCTGCGTTACGGCTTCCCACACATGACGAGGCCCCCCTTACACGCGCTGACCTGCCGTGCCTGCTGGCGGTTATTGCGGCGGGTGGAGTGGCGGGGCCGCTGTTGCTTATGGTCGGGCTGGCACGGACGGATGCGGCCAGCGCGTCGCTTCTGCTCAATCTGGAAAGCATGGCGACACTGCTGATCGCGTGGGTCGTGTTCCGTGAAAATGTGGACCGTCGGCTGCTGTTTGGCGCGGGGTGCATCCTGCTGGGCGCGGGCGTACTGTCATGGCAGGGGCAGGCGACATTCGCGCCAGGCGCGCTGTACATTGCCGCGGCCTGCCTGTGCTGGGGCATTGACAATAATCTGAGCGGCCGGCTCTCGGCGGCGGATCCGGTACGTATCGCCATGATCAAGGGTGTCGTGGCGGGCAGCGTGAACCTGCTGGCCGCGCTGGTGTTCCAGCACGCGGCTGCCGGGAGCTGGCATTATCGCCGCCGCCGCTGGCGTAGGGTTCCTGGGCTATGGGGTCAGCCTTGTGCTATTCATGCTGGGGTTGCGCCATCTTGGTGCGGCACGTACGGGGGCCTATTTCGCGCTTGCGCCCTTTGTCGGCGCGCTGGTGTCGGTCGCGCTGTTCCATGGGCAGGAAGGAGACATGCCGCGCCTGCTGGTGGCGGGCGTGCTGATGGGAACGGGGCTATGGCTGCACCTGAGCGAACGCCACGCCCATATTCATGAACATGAGGAGATGGAACATACCCACCGCCATGTGCATGATGCCCACCACCAGCACCTTCACGGCCCCGACGATCCGGCGGGGGAGCCCCACACCCACCGCCACCGGCACACGAAGCTGGTGCATAGCCATGCCCATTATCCCGACCTGCACCACCGGCATACGCATGACGACACCCACGGGCATGACCATGGCCCCGGTTCCGCGCATATGGCCTGAATTCCGCATTCATTGTGGATTGGGCAGGTTGTACATTCCCGCCGCAAGGACCGGGAGGTAGTGAAGTAGCCTGTAATCTCAAGGTGGTTTTGGGTGAAGATTTTTACAGAAAGCTTCAGGGAACGCCGCCTTTTTGAAAAAAGGTGGCATCCAAAAACTTTTATTTTCAGTAAACTCTTTTCAGGCAGTATTCAGGGAAAGGCATAATGGTGGCTTATCAGGACAGTGATGTAGCGGCCCCGCCTTTCTGGCTGGCGGCGCCGGAGCGCGATTTTACTGAACTGGCGCATACCCTGCTGCCGGAAGCAGAAACCCTGCTTGCGGCACAGGGCGTGTTCGCCCCGTTTGGGGCGGTCATGGACCCGCAGGGCGGGATTATGCGCGTAGCCCCGCCACACACCTCGGCCGACCCCACGGCCCAGCTGGCACAGGTACGGGCTGCGTTACGTCACAGCGTGCGCACCAGGCCACAGCGCGCGGCTGCCGTGATCGCCAACTGCACCGTCATCCTGCCCGGCGGGAAGAAGGCGACACAGGCGGCGGTTGTCATGTGCGCCTATCGCGATGGCTCGTCCGCGCAGATTGCCTATCCCTATACACTGGTCAATGGCCGGGTCATGTTCGGTCAACCCGCGTGGGATGAAGGGGAGCAGGACATATTTCTGCCCATAAGGCTGCGGCCCTATGTGCGCGAAGCCTGCCCGCCCCGCCCGGCGGGATATGCCGTGGGACTGTTCATGGTCCATGGCCCTGATCCTGCGGAAATCCTGCACTGCCTCGGACTGAAAAAGGGCGGGGCAGCGATAGACACACCCACAGCCCGCCAGTGCATCGCCATGCTGCCGGGCGGGTGGTGCGTGGTGTGGTGCAACGATATGGCCGATGCGACAGCCCTGCGCGCGCGCATTGATACACTGGGGGCGGATGTGATATTCACCGCCATTGATGAACATGCGTATTCCAGTTGCGCCACCGCTTACCATAACGGGGTGGAGATATGGTCTGTCACCCATGATGGCGCGATCAGCCCGCATGACCTGAGCACCAGCGGCGAGCCACCCACCCAGTTATCCAGCATTGTCGCGGATATGGAAAAGGAGGAAGTGGAAAGCGGCTATCCGCCCGGCGCGGTCGATTTTTACTTCGATATTCCCGTAGCACTGGTTCGCGCCCTGACCGGGTTCAGCTACTGCCAGCCCGACAGCACGCAGGGCCGCCCTGTCTTTATACCCCTCATGAAAAACACGTCACCGGACTGATACGCCACCAGTTTTTGGTTTAACGTCAGGTCTGTTAAGAAAATAGCCATGGAATCAGCAGGTTATTTTCAACATTGAAGGCAGCCTGCACCCCTGACAGCGGGCTGTTGGATATATGTTTGCTGCCTGCACGCTTTTTTTGCATAAAGGTCTCATCATGACACATCCGCGCCCGGCACCGCTCCCACGGTGACCGGGCGTTGTGCATTCTGGCCCCCGTAATCCATAAGGGAGAACGCCATGCCCCAACACGCTGCCCCGCAGGTGCCGCGGCGCGGGGCGTACAGCCGCCGCCTGGCGGATGAAATCTGCACCCGTCTGGCCGATGGGCAGAGCCTGCGCGCGATCTGTAGCGCGACGGGCATGCCACACCGCGCCACCGTCTTTCGCTGGTTGCGCGACAACGCGGCCTTTCGCGCCTTATACGCCACCGCACGCGACGGCGGCGGCCGACACGGCTGGCCGAGGAG
>NZ_BAIO01000225.1 GCF_000613305.1 Komagataeibacter kakiaceti JCM 25156 | reverse complement strand
CCAGCCGGATCGTGCCTTTGGTCACGGCTGGGCCACGGCCCAGGCGATCAGCCCCATAACGCGGCGCACGGCATGGCCATGCAGATCAGGCGCTGCCACCACGCGCGCGCCGCCCATGTCTGGCGCAGGGGGGGGGGCGGGGGCGTTCCGGCCCGTACGTTGCATCGGCATCCATCGGCCTGAAGTCGGGAGGGAGGCGGAAAGGGGTGGGGAAAGCGACATCGGGCGCCCAGAGTGTTATAATATAACATTCGTCTATATCAGTGTCCGGCCCGCCGTCAAGATCAAAGGCGGTTCTGCCAGGATTCCATACCAATCAGGTCTTTAATCGCTGTTATAGAATTATTTCATGACAACGACAGTAGTTGGTACATGATTTGCGAAGCCGACGCGCCCGAACACAATAAAAAAAGGAACAGATTATAACTGTATCCATAGGGACACAGTTCCATCCAATCCGATCATTTCGAGATAAATATGTTTGTTCATACATAGACAGTATCCGGGGGCCGTATGTATACGGGCGTATATGGACAAACGGCAGTGAAGCGGGAGCCAACATGGCAAGAATAACTACTGGTATGATGTGGATGTTTTCGGCCAGTCTTGGCGCATTGCTTGGCTCCTCCGCCTATGCCCAGAGTACAACAGCCCAGAACACGACAGGTGGCGACAACGGCGCAAAAAGCAGCCTGTCACCCACCCCCGCCAGGGAAAAGACGGCCACGCAGGACGCCGTTACTTCCGGCAACGCGGAAGAGGTGACCGTTATCGGCCATCACCGCATGGTTGCGGGCGCTGCTGCCAACTATAACAAGAAGATGGCCAATCTCGGCCCGCTGGGCACGCGCCGCACGCTTGATACGCCCATGTCGATCATGACCGTGCCGCATGACGTGATCGTCAACCAGCAGGCGCGCAACATCAATGACCTGATGCAGTACATGCCGTCGGTCCAGCTCGAAACCCGCGCCGATCCCGGCACCAGCCGCCCGCAGTCGCGCGGGTTCGAGGCGGACGTGATCTCCAACAGTCGTATTGATGGCCTGAACGCCTTTACCGTCACCCCCTACGCCGCCGAACAGTTTGACAACGTGCAGGTGCTCAATGGTCTGGCCGGTGCGCTGTATGGACCGCAGAACCCCGCCGGCACGTTCGAATACGGCCTGAAACGCCCGACGGATGAACGCATCAACCGCCTTGTCGTGGGGGTGGATTCCATCGGCACGCTCATGGAAAACGCGGACGCCTCGGGCCGCGTGGGCAGGAATGGCTGGTTCGGCTACCGCATCAACCTGCTGCATGGCGATGGCACGTCCTATGTGCAGGATAGCTGGATCCGCCGTAACATGGTCAGCGCGGATTTCGACATCCATTTCGACCGCAATACCGTGCTTGAACTCGACGCCAGCCATTATACCTTCGATGAACGCGGCATGCCGGCGGGCATCAACCTGGCCGGGCATTCCCTGCCCGAAGCGCCGGATCTGGGCAAGCCGCACATGGGGCAGGATTACGCAGGCTTCAACTCCGAAAACAACGTGTTCCTTGCCAAGCTCAAGCACCGGATCAACGATGACTGGAGCTTCCTCATCGGCGGGCTGTACCAGGATTCGGCGCGTCAGGTGTTCGAATCCGCCGATACGCTGATCAACAACGTCGGCGGTTACAACCAGACCGTTTCCGCCGCCGCGACGGTGAACGACTTCAAGGTCGGCAGTAACATGGCCTACATCAACGGGCGTGTGCGTACCGGCTTCATCAAGCATGATCTGGTCATCGGCACCAACGGGTACATGGAAGGCGGCTACAACCCCACCACGGGCCAGAGCTTCACGACCGTCACGGGCGGCAGCCTGTATAACCCGCAGGTCGCCTCCGGCCCCGATGCCGGCAAGCAGCCCTATTACCATGGGCGCTATGAATCCCAGTACGTGCGCTACCAGTCCATGATCCTGGGCGATACGCTGCATTTCAACAAGCACTGGTCGATCATGGGCACGCTGGCATGGAGCTGGCTGCATCAGGACACCATGGCCAACCCGGTAACGGGCAAGGGGGCCGCGCCTTCCTATTCACGCGGGGCGGCCTTCAGCCCGACGGCCAGCCTGGTTTACAAACCCGCGGATAACCAGACGGCCTATTTCACCTATGGCCGTTCGTTGCAGGCGGGCACCTCGGTTTCGGCTGGCGCGGTGAACAACAACGAATTCACCTCTCCCGTCCGGAGTGAGGAATACGAGGTTGGCTACAAGTACATGTACCGTAACATACAGTTCAATGTAGCGGGTTTCCGCGCCACGCGCAGCTATGCCTATATTGATCCCACCACGTTGATCTATGGCAACTATGGCACGCAGCGTAACTATGGTGTCGAATTCCAGGCCATGGGCCACATCACGCCCCGCCTGTCGGTTATTGGCGGCATGACATGGATCGATGCCGAAGTGCTGCATACCAATTCGGCCGCGACATCCAACAAGGAGGCCGTTGGCGTGGCGCCGCTTCAGGCCAACGTGCTGATGGATTACCGCCTTCCGTTCTCGCAGGGGTTTGCGCTCAATGGCATGGCGGTCAACGCCAATGTCCATTACACGGGCCGCCGCGCGGCGGATATCCAGAACTCGACCTATGCCGGTTCCTATGTGACGCTGGATATGGGGCTGCGTTATCCGTTCCGTGCGGCCAAGCATCCGTGGATGGCCCGTTTTGGCGTGACCAACGTGGCCAATGAGCGCTACTGGTCATCCGTCTATAACGCACGGCCGAGGGTACGAACGTGACCGCCGGCGGCACCAGCGCGGCCTATGCCGGCATGCCGCGCGCCTATCACTTCACGCTTGAAGCCGACTTCTAAAACCCCGGCGCACCCGCTTGTGATACCAGGCGGGGGCGCGAAAGCGCGGTGGTGTTCCCATATCTCCTGAAAGACACAGGGAAAAGGAACGCCACCATGACTGAACCCGCAACCCCCGTCCTTCGTGATTGTCCCATCGGGCTGGACGCCACCGGCACCCGGCGGGAAAAGGACTCGATGGGGGAAATTGAAGTTCCCGCCAATCATTACTGGGGCGCGCAGACCCAGCGCAGCCTCGTGCATTTCTCGATCGGGCGGGACCATATGCCCATCGAGGTCTGCCATGCCTACGGCATCGTCAAGAAGGCAGCGGCGCAGGTCAACGCGGCCGATGGGCGGATGCCGCAATGGAAGGCCGATGCGATCAGCCGCGTTGCTGATGAAGTGATCGCGGGCAGACTCGATTCCGAATTCCCGCTTTTTGTCTGGCAGACCGGCTCGGGCACCCAGACGAACATGAACGTGAATGAAGTCATCGCCAACCGGGCCATCCAGCTTCTGGGGGGCGTGATCGGGTCCAAAAGCCCGATACACCCCAATGACGATGTCAATATGGGCCAGTCGAGCAACGATTCCTTTCCCACCGCCATGCATGTGGCGACCGTGCTGGAAATTGATAGCCGCCTGCTGCCGCGCGTGCGTGAACTTATTGCCGCCCTGCGCGCCAAGGCGGAGGAATGGATGCAGGTGGTCAAGATCGGTCGCACCCACCTGCAGGATGCCGTGCCGCTTACGGTGGGACAGGAATGGTCCGGCTGGGCGCGCCAGCTTGAGGATGCGCTGGAAGCGGTCGAGGCCGCCCGTCCGGGCCTGCTGCAACTGGCG
>NZ_BAIO01000226.1 GCF_000613305.1 Komagataeibacter kakiaceti JCM 25156 | reverse complement strand
GGCGCTCGCCACATCCGATGCCGACCTGCGCGAAGACGCGCTGCTGCATTCCTTTTCCTGCGCCGCCGGGTTCGTGATCGACACCGCCCATGCGCCACGCCTGACAGCACTTGTGCACAAGATGGACGTATCCGAAATTCCGGACATGCGCGCCAGCAAGGAATACTGGCACCGCGCGCGTCCGTTCGTGGGCAACAGCCAGCCGATCTGCACTGAATCCGACCGCGCGCATCTGGCGACTTCCGGTTCGTATCCATCGGGGCATACGATGCTGGGCTGGAGCACGGCACTCGTGCTGGCGGAACTGCTGCCGGATCGCGCAACCGAAATCCTGCAACGTGGCCGCGTGTTCGGGGAAAGCCGCATTGTCTGCGGCGTGCATTGGGAAAGTGACGTGCAGGCGGGCTATATGCTGGGCACGGCGGAAATAGCGGCCATGCATGGACTTCCCGCCTTCCGGGCGGATATGGACGCCGCCCGCACGGAACTGGACGCCCTGCGGCATACGGCACGCCACCCCAAAGCCGCGACCTGCGCCCGTGAAAACAGCGCGGCCACCCATTCCCCGCTATAAGGTGACCGGAAAGCTGTCTGGAAACACCTGTTGGATATAAAGTGTTTGGATGCCACCTTTTGTCAAAAAGGCGGCGTTCCGTGGAATGGCTTTTCAAACAGCCCCGAATAAAAACAGACCCCTTTTCAGGAAGTGAATGATGCTGTCACGTAGGCAGGCCATGGCGGGTAGCCTGACGGGAATGATGCTTCTGGCGACACGCCGCGCCCGCGCCGGGGCGTCGCTTGCGCCGCGCGCCCCTGTCATGGCGCACCGGGGGGCAAGCGCATGGCGGCCCGAACATACGCTGGCGGCTTACAGCCGGGCGATCGCGGACGGGGCGGATTATATCGAACCCGATCTTGTGCCGACACGCGATGGCGTTCTGGTCGCGCGGCATGAAAGCAACATCGCCACCACCACGGACGTGCCAGCCGGGCGGAGTTTGCATCCCGCCGCCGCACCATGACAATTGACGGCGTGAACGAGACCGGATGGTTCACAACCGATTTCACCCTTGCCGAACTCAAGACCCTGCGCGCGAAGGAGCGCCTGCCCGCCCTGCGCGCCCACAACACCCGCTATGACGGACATTTCGATATTCCGACATTCGAGGAAATCATTGATTTCGTCGCGGCGGAATCCGCCACATACGGCCGTGTTGTCGGGTTGATACCGGAAATCAAGAATTCCACCCATTTCCACCGGCTTGGCCATACGCCCGAAGACACCTTCCTGCACGTCATCGCCGCCCATGAGTACACCCGTTACTGCCCGCTTGAGGTCCAGTCCTTTGAAACAGCGAACCTGCGCCTGCTTCATGACAGGTTACGGGCCATCAACCCGCAGGCGCGCCTGCTGTTCCTGATGGGGGAGCGGACACAGCATGTACCGGACACACTGGATGGAACCACCGCGCTTACGTTCGGGGATTTCATGACCCCGGACGGGTTGCGCACCGTACGCCGGTTTGCCGATGTCATTGGCCCATCGAACGTGGATATCATCCCGCGCGATGCGAATGGCGCGTGGCTTGCGCCGTCCACGCTGATTGACGACGCGCATCGCGCCGGTCTTCTGGTCCATTCCTATACATTCCGGCCCGAAAACCATTTCCTGCCCGCGCAGCTTCGCAACGGTGCGGGGGATACCGCGCGCAATCCGGAAGGGGCCGTGGCCGAGATCCGGCATTATCTCGATCTGGGGCTGGACGGTTTCTTTACCGATGATCCCGCCATTGGCCGCCTGGCGCTTGAGGACTGACATACGGCCGTAACGTACGGGAGTACCTGCTGCACGGGTGCCGGGCGGAAAGCGCAGACCCCACGGCACGGAATTTGCGTCCCGATCCCTGACAATAGTCAGGACCGATTGAGGCGATGCAACAGGACTCACGCATGACAGAAACGTCCGCTGAACCCGACGTGATCAATTTCGGCCCCCTGCCCGCCCCGATCAATGCCCTGCTGCAACAGGGCGTGCTGGCCTATCGTAATGATCATGCCCGGGCGGACACGCTTTTCCGCCAGGCCCTGCGCGCCGCGCCGGACCAGCTTCCGGTTTATTTCTGCCTGTATAAAATCCATACCTACCAGGGTAACCTTGCTCACGCGCAGGCCATTGCGGAAAGTGGCCTGCGCGAAGCCGCGCGGCAGGCCGGATGGGATGGCGACTGGCGGCGCTGGCGTCCCATGACGGACATGCCCGATGGCCCCGGTCGCTTCGCGCTCTATACCTCAAGGCGCTTGCCTTCATCAACCTGCGGCGGAACCGGCCGGACAGGGCGCGAGAGAAGCTCGATGCGCTGAAAATCCTCGATCCCTCCGGCGCGGTGGGCTGGCGGGTCATCGCCGCCCTGGCCGAAGGTGTCACGCCCGAAGGGGCCGGAGGGAGCCAGTTACCCCCGGCATCGGGCCACGTCAGGTGATGCCGCCGGGAACCATCATGCTGCCCGGCACTTTTACTTTGTCAGGTATTTCAATGTTGTTACGTGTGGATTCATGACGCGCAGACCCGCAATACAGGTGGAAGATTTCCTGCAGCCCCATCACGGTCTCGGCGTGCTGCGGCTGGCCACCCTGCTGGCCGAGGGCGAATGTAAGGCCGCGGACGAAGATCTGGACACGATGCTGGGGCGGATGGAGGCTGGCGCGCTGGCCACCACCCCGGCATCCCTGATATGGCCGGAACTGGCGCGCGGCCTGATGGCGCCTGCCCCCGCCACCATGCTGCGCGCCCTGCATGAATGTGGTTGCCTGCGGGAAATCCTGCCTGAAGTGGCGGGCCTGTTCGGCGTGCCCCAGATTTCGGATGACCTGGGGGAAACCGATCTCGGCGCGCACATGCTGGCGGCCCTGACCGAAGCCGCCCGGCGGGAGGCCCCCCTGAGCGTACGCTTCGCGCTGCTGGTAATGAATGTCGGCAAGACGGATTCCCCACCCGAACACCTGCCCCACCATTACCGCCATGCCGAACGCGCCCGGCCACGGATCGAAGCGCTTTGCGCGCGTTTTGGCGTGCCGCCGGAATGTCGCACCCTCGCCGTGATGGCCAGCACGGATGTGGAGCGGGTCCACCGTGTCTCCCCCGTGCGGGCCGGTCCCGTGGCCGACCTGCTGCAACAGATCGGGGGGTTCGATGCGCCCGCTCTCTATGATCTGCTGATACAGGTGTGTACCTGCGATTACTGCGCCCATGGCACGCGTTCGGGGCAGGATTATCCCAAGGCGGCCCTGCTGGAAATCGCGCGCGCGGCCTGCGCCGATATTCCTGATGCCCGGCAAGCTGATGAGAAAAGCAGGGAAGCCGTGCGCGAGGCCCGCGCCATGGCGGTTGCCCATGCCTTCCGCCCGCTGCGCTGGTCCACCTGATGGTGCCTGCCTTTTTTCGGAAGGCCGTAAATCATAAGAAATTTTCTGGTGAAGCTTTGTCCGTTCCTGAAAAAAACAACGGTCCGGAGCACGCGCAATGACGCACTCCGGCATGGTTACGCGGTCCGGTTGGCCGCATCGATTTCCAGCGCCAGTTGCGCCATTCTGACCGCCCCTTCCCGGCTTGCCGCGCCACAGATAAAGCGCGCCGGGTGGGCGAAGACCGCATCCGGCACGCCCGATG
>NZ_BAIO01000227.1 GCF_000613305.1 Komagataeibacter kakiaceti JCM 25156 | reverse complement strand
CATCTGCGGCCACTGTTCGCGGTGCCGCGCTGGCTGGCCAACCTTCAGGCCGGGGTGCTGGAGCACCTGCCCGGCCGGATGCTGACACGCGACCAGCTGCGCCTGCTCTATGCCGATAACGTCGTGGCCCCCGGCGCGCGCACGATCGAGATGCTGGGCATCACGCCCGCCCCGCTGGATCTGATCCTGACCGAAGCGCCGTAAGGCCGGAATTCTGGTATTTTCCGGTTAATTTTCCATTAAGGTCAGTACTGCTGTCTTTTATTGGCGCAAGGTGTTGCGTAGACCTGTGCGCGTCGCGGGGCGCGTGCTGCGTCCGCCGCGTCCTTCACCTTCAAGCAGACCAGGGGCAGACCGATGGCCGAGCGCATGCTGAAATTCGTCTCTGTGGCGCAGGAGCAGCCGGACAAACGGCCTGCCGAGGCGCGCCGCAGGGACTTTAACGAGATTTACGCGCCCTTCGCCACGGAAATGGCGGAAAAGCAGGCTTCGCGCTGTTCGCAGTGCGGCGTGCCGTTCTGTTCGGTGCACTGCCCGCTGGGCAACAACATCCCTGACTGGCTGATGATGACGGCGGCGGGCCGGCTGGAGGAAGCGTACGAGCTGTCTTCCGCCACCAACACCTTCCCCGAGATCTGTGGCCGCATCTGCCCGCAGGACCGCCTGTGCGAAGGCAACTGCGTGATCGAGGAAGGCTTCGAGAGCGTGACCATCGGCGCGGTGGAGCGCTACATCACCGACAACGCGTTCGATAACGGCTGGGTCAAACCGGTCGTGCCCGTGACCGAACGCACGGAAAGCGTCGGCATCATCGGCGCCGGTCCCGGCGGGCTCGCGGCGGCGGTGCAACTGCGTGAGATGGGCTACCAGGTCCATGTCTATGACCGTTACGACCGCATCGGCGGCCTGCTCATGTACGGCATTCCCGGCTTCAAGCTGGAAAAGGACATCGTGCTGCGGCGGCACAGGCTGCTGCTGGACTCGGGCGTCACCTTCCACCTTGGCAAGGATGTGGGGGATACGGACGGGCCGGACACCATCGCGTTCTCCACCCTGCGCGCGCGCCATGACGGTGTGCTGGTCGCCACCGGCGTGTACAAATCGCGCGACATCGGCGGTCCGGGCGCGGGGCAGGGCGGGATCGTGCGCGCGCTGGATTACCTGACCGCGTCCAACCGTGTCTCGCTGGGTGACAGCGTGGCGGAATATGACAGCGGTGAACTGAACGCCGCGGGCAAGTCGGTCGTGGTGATCGGGGGCGGTGATACGGCCATGGACTGCGTGCGCACCGCCATCCGGCAGGGCGCCAGATCGGTCAAGTGCCTGTACCGCCGCGACCGCGCCAACATGCCCGGTTCCGTGCGTGAGGTGAAGAACGCCGAGGAGGAAGGCGTCGAGTTCGTATGGCTCGCCGCCCCGCTGGCGTTCGAGGGCGACGGAACGGTTACCGGCGTGCGCGCCAGCCGCATGAAACTGGGCCTGCCCGACGCCAGCGGCCGCCAGTCGGTCGAGCCGGTGGAGAACAGCGCCTTCACGCTGGAGGCCGATCTGGTGGTCAAGGCGCTGGGCTTCGACCCCGAACCGCTGGCCACGCTGTGGGGCCAGCCGGAGCTGGAGGTCTCGCGCTGGGGCACGCTCATGGTTGACCGCGCGACATTCATGACCAGCCTGCCGGGCGTGTTCGCGGCGGGCGATATTGTGCGCGGGGCCAGCCTTGTGGTGTGGGCGATCCGTGATGGGCGGGATGCGGCGGCGCAGATGCACCGCTGGCTTGAGGAAATGACGGCGGCGCAGGCCGAGGTGGCGGAGTGAGCATGATGGACCAGATTGAACGGCAGCCCACCGGATTCGTGCAGGAATGGGAAGACAACGCGAAGGCCATCTCCGGCCTGTACGACCCCACGCAGGAGCATGACGCCTGCGGTGTGGGCATGGTCGCCGCGCTGGATGGCAGGCCACGGCGTGACGTGGTGGAAGCCGGTATCGCGGCGCTGAAGGCCGTGTGGCACCGTGGCGCGGTCGATGCCGATGGCAAGACCGGCGATGGCGCGGGCATCCATGTCGAGATCCCGCAGGATTTCTTTGCCGACGCCATCCATGCGGGCGGCGCGGCGGGCGGCGTTGACAGCCAGATCGCCGTGGGCATGATCTTCCTGCCCAAGACGGACATCGCGGCGCAGGAACGCTGCCGCCAGATCATCGAAAGCGAGATCCTCGCCTTCGGCTACAGCATCTATGGCTGGCGTCAGGTGCCGATCAACACCGACTGCATCGGTGAGAAGGCCAACGCCACCCGCCCCGAGATCGAGCAGATCCTGATCCGCAACCTGCCCGGCAGCGCGGAAGAGGAATTCGAGCGTGACCTGTACGTCATCCGCCGCCGGATCGAGAAAAGCGCGATCGCCAATCAGGTGGATCTGTATGTCTGTTCGCTGTCGTGCCGTTCGCTGATCTACAAGGGCATGTTCCTGGCCGAACACCTGACCGTGTTCTATCCCGACCTGCTGGACCCGCGTTTCGTCAGCCGCTTCGCGATCTATCACCAGCGGTACTCGACCAACACCTTCCCCACATGGAAGCTGGCCCAGCCGTTCCGCCGCCTTGCCCATAATGGTGAGATCAACACCATCTCGGGCAACGTCAACTGGATGAAAAGCCATGAGACCCGGCTGGCCGATCCGGTGCTGGACCCGTTCATGGAGGATCTCAAGCCCGTCGTGCAGGCGCAGGGGTCGGATACGGCGTGCTTCGACAACGTGTTCGAACTGCTGACCTTCGCCGGGCGTGACGCGCCCATGGCGCGCTGCCTCATGATCCCGGCCAGCATCGGCGGCAATTCCGCCATGAAGCAGCGCCACAAGGACATGTATTCCTACTGCAACGCCGTGATGGAGCCGTGGGACGGCCCCGCCGCGCTGTGCGCGACCGACGGGCGGTGGATGGTCGCGGGCCTTGACCGCAGCGGCCTGCGCCCCCTGCGCTACACCATTACCGGCAGCGGCCTGCTGATCGTCGGATCCGAGACCGGCATGGTCAAGGTGCCCGAAGCCGACATCGTCAGCCGTGGTCGGCTGGGGCCGGGGCAGTCGCTGGCGCTCGACCTGAAAACGGCAAAGCTGTACAGCAACGACGAACTGCTCGACACGCTTTCGGACCGGCAGGATTTTTCAAGCTGGGTGAAGCGCACGCAGGAAATCTCCAGCATCGTGCGCCCCGATGGCAGCGAGCCGGTGCTGTATGACGCCGACACCCTGCGCCGCCGCCAGCTTGCCGTGGGCCTGACGCTGGAAGACCTCGAGACGATCCTCCAGCCGATGGTGGAGAACGCGGCCGAGGCCATCGGCTCGATGGGTGACGATACGCCGCTTGCGGTGCTGTCCACCCGTTACCGTGGCCTTGCGCATTACTTCCGCCAGGCCTTCAGCCAGGTCACCAACCCGCCCATCGACAGCCTGCGTGAAACGCGGGTCATGAGTCTGGTGACGCGGCTGGGCAACCTTGGCAACATCCTTGAGGAAAGCGAGACGCAGTGCGACCTGCTCCAGCTTCCCTCCCCGGTGCTGACGACGGGCGAGTTCCAGGCGCTGGTCGAGTTCTGTGGCAAGGATAGCTGCATCATCGACTGCACCTTCCCCGCCGCCGAGGGCGAGGCCGGGCTGCGCGCGG
>NZ_BAIO01000228.1 GCF_000613305.1 Komagataeibacter kakiaceti JCM 25156 | reverse complement strand
CGCGCGCCCATCATCTACCGCGCCACGCCGCAGTGGTTCATCCGCATGGATGGGGAAGGGCACCTGCGGGATCGCGCCCTCGCCGCGCTGGAAAAGGTGACGTTCGTGCCCGCGCAGGCGCGCAACCGCCTGACCTCTATGGTGGCGGGGCGTCCCGACTGGTGCATCAGCCGCCAGCGCGCATGGGGCGTGCCGATTGCCGTGTTCGTGGAAAAACGCACCGGTGAGGTCCTGCGCGATGCGGAGGTGATGGCCCGTGTCGTCGCCGCCTTCCATGCCGAAGGGGCCGATGCCTGGTACAGCTCACCCGCCACGCGCTTTCTGGGTGAAGGGCGCGATCCGGAAGATTACGAGCAGGTGTTCGACATCGTGGATGTCTGGTTCGAGAGCGGCTCGACCCATGCCTTCGTGCTGGGGCATGGGGACATGCCCTTCCCGGCGGATCTGTATCTGGAAGGCTCGGACCAGCATCGCGGCTGGTTCCAGTCCTCGCTGCTGGAAAGCGTGGGCACGCGCGGCGTGGCCCCCTACAGGGCGCTGGTGACCAACGGCTTCGTGCTGGATGAGCAGGGCCGCAAGATGTCCAAATCCCTGGGCAATGTCATCGCGCCGCAGGATGTCAATGACAGCCTGGGGGCCGACATCCTGCGCCTGTGGGTCATGAATTCCGATACGAACGATGATCTGCGCATCGGCAAGGAAATCCTCAAGCAGCAGGGCGAACTCTATCGCCGCCTGCGCAACACGCTGCGCTGGCTGCTGGGTGCGCTGGACGGCTTTACCGAAGCCGAGCGCGTGCCCCATGCCGAGCTGCCCGAACTCGAACGCTGGGTCCTGCACCGCATGACCGAACTGGGCGGCCTTGTGGCCCGCGCGGTGGAAACGCATGAATGGGTGGGCGTGTACCCCGCGCTGCACGGGTTCTGCGCCGCCGATCTGTCCGCCTTCTATTTCGACGTGCGCAAGGACACCATCTATTGCGATGGCCCGTCGAACCTGAAGCGCCGCGCCGCGCGCACCGTGCTTGACCACCTGCACCGCAGCCTGTGCGCGTGGCTTGCGCCGGTTCTGGTGTTCACGGCGGAAGAGGCGTGGCTCGCCCGCCCCGGCAATACCGAAAGCGTGCACCTGCAACCTTTCCCGGAACTGCCCACGGAGTGGAATGATCCCGAACTGGGGGATCGCTGGGCCATGCTGCGCGCCGTGCGCCGCATCATCACCACCGAGATCGAGAGCGCGCGGCGTGACGGGCTGGTCAAGTCCTCGCTTCAGGCGGCGCTTGAACTTCCGCTGTCGGAAGCGGAAGCCGCGCGGTTCGAGGGCGTGGACTGGGCGGAACTGACCATCGTGTCACAGGCCGAGGTCAGCATCATCGCGGGCGCGGGCTCGATCTATCTGGGCGAGGACGGGGCGCAGGAAGGCACGCCGCATGGCATTCCCGCCATTACGGTGGCGCAGGGGCATAAATGCGCGCGCTGCTGGAAGGTGCTGGATGAAGTGGGGCAGGACGCCGCCCACCCCGAACTGTGCCTGCGCTGTGTCGATGTGGTGCAGGGCAAGGCGTAACGGCAATGAACAACCGCGTTGTGGGTGGGGCCTGCCTGCTGGGCGCGCTGGTCGCGGATCAGGCCAGCAAGTTCTGGATACTGAATATCTATGACCTGCCCACGCGTGAAAGCGTGCCCCTGCTGCCCGTGCTCAACCTGACCATGGTCTGGAACCACGCCATCACCTTCGGCATGCTGGGTGGCGCGGGGGCGGCGGGCCGGGTGATCTTTTCGGTCGCGGCACTTGCGATCGTGACGGGGCTTGGCGTCTGGCTGGCGCGCACGCCACGGGTCTGGGTGGCGGCGGCGCTGGGCATGATCATGGGCGGGGCCATTGGCAACGTGATCGACCGGCTGCGTTATGGCGCGGTGGTCGATTTCATCCACGCCCATGCCTTTGGCTGGTCGTGGCCGGTGTTCAACATCGCGGATGCCCTGATTGATTGCGGGGTTGCGATCCTGATTATCGACAACCTACGCATGCGCGATGCAAACTAGGCGCCGGAGCGGCCCGCGCATGCTTGCCGAACCGTTCCACTAACGGTAATAGGCGAGATATGGCGATTCCAGCTTTCAGACCCCTTTCCTGTGCGGTGCTCATGGCAAGCGGCTTCATGCTGTCGGGCTGCTCGGGCGCTGATGTCTCGCGCGCCTTCGGGCTGGAGCGGAGCCTGCCGGACGAATACACGGTCACCACCCGTGCGCCGCTGTCCATGCCGCCATCCGATGAACTGGGCGCGCCCAACAGCAACGCCGTCCAGCGGGCGGAAGATACGAACCCGCGCATGCAGGCGCTGGAAACGCTCTCCCCCAACGTGGCGCTTCAGGGGGCCGACGGGCCTGACAGCGCGGGGCAGGCCGCCCTGGTGGGATCGGCGCAGGAAGCGGCCAACGACCCCGACAAGGGCGAGATGGGGCGCGCGGATACCAGCTTTGTGGACAAGCTCATGTTCTGGCACGGCGGCGGGGCGGGTAACCTTGTCAACGGCAAGGCGGAAAATGCCCGCCTGCGCGAGGACTCGGCCCTTGGCCGCAACCTGACGCAGGGCGCCACCCCGACCGTAAGCGGCCCCACCAAGTAAGGCGGTGTCCGTCCGGTGGGCGGAAACCGGAATCCGGTCGCGGATATGAATATGTCTCCAGACAGCAGCCAGCCGGTGATCCGCCGGCTGTCCGAACAGGTGGTCAATCGCATCGCGGCGGGCGAGGTGATCGAGCGCCCGGCCGCAGCGCTGAAGGAACTGGTCGAGAACGCCATTGATTCCGGGGCGCGGCGCATCGGCATCCGTCTCGACCGGGGCGGCATGGACCGCATCGAGGTCACCGATGATGGCTGCGGCATGTCGCCCGATGACCTGCGGCTTGCGGTTGAGCGGCATTGTACCTCCAAACTGCGTGACGAGACGCTGGTGCGCATTTCCACCCTTGGTTTCCGGGGGGAGGCGCTGCCCTCCATCGGCGCGGCCGCGCGGCTTGCGGTCATGTCCCGGCCACGGGGCGCGGAGTCGGCCTGGTCTATCCGGGTGGAAGGCGGCGTGGTGGGGGAACCTGAACCCTGCGCCGGACCGCCCGGCACCCGCGTGCTGGTGGAGGACATGTTCTTCGCCACCCCCGCGCGGCGCAAATTCCTCAAAAGCCCCCGAGTCGAGTCCGGCCATGCCGAAAACGTGGTGCGGCGCCTGGCGCTGTCCGCCCCACATATCGCCTTCCGGCTGGAAT
Organism: Komagataeibacter kakiaceti JCM 25156; assembly: GCF_000613305.1. The sequence goes on along the minus strand of NZ_BAIO01000228.1, from coordinate 384 downwards.
TCGACACGCGCGTGATCCTTGACCTGCCGGTGCAGGATCAGGCCGCGCGCGTCGCCGCCATTCTTGAATCCGGTCATGCCGATGGCCTGCTGCCCGTGGAAGGGCAGCGCGGTGACCTGAAGCTGAGCGGCTTCATCTGCGCCCCTTCGGTCCACCGCGCCACGGCCAACGGGCAGATGCTGCTGGTCAATGGCCGCCCCGTGGTCGATCCGGTGCTGCGGACGGCGGTGCGGGTGGCCTATCGCAATGTCATGGAACACGGGCGGCACGCGGTGGTGGCGCTGTCGCTGGAAATCCCGCCCGAACAGGTGGATGTGAACGTGCACCCCGCCAAGACGGAACTGCGTTATGCCGACTCGGCCGCCGTGCGCGCGCTGGTGATCG
>NZ_BAIO01000229.1 GCF_000613305.1 Komagataeibacter kakiaceti JCM 25156 | reverse complement strand
CCCGCCGCTGCGCGCGCGCGGTGGCCACCGCTGCCCGCATGGCAACGTATTCGGCACGACGGGGCTGGGTTTCCCTTTCCAGCAGGGGCAGCAGGCCCCTGAGCGAAGCCCGGATATTGCCCACCAGTGAAAGCGGGGTCTGGAACGTGCGCCCCAGATCCCGCGCATCGGCCGAGACCTGATAGACCGCACAACCCGGCGGCACGGGAGAACCTTCCGAATACAGGATGGTAATCAGCGATTTGCCACCCAGCGCGAAGATGGCGTCATAATCCGACAGGCGGCGGGCGATGTCCGTGGCCCGCGTGGGCATGTTGCCCGCCCACATGGGGCATGACGTGGCGAAGGGAATGCGGGAAGGCCATGATGCGCCATAAACCGGCGCGCCGAGCAGTTCGGCCACCGCCGCCACTTCCTGCGCGGCGTTGGCGCCATGCACCTCATCCCCCGCGATGATGGCCAGACGCCCCGGCGTGATGCCCGCCAGCGCGCGGGCCAGTTCCGGCAGGCCGCCCGCGATGGAGTCCCGATTGATAACGGATGGCGCGCCAATGTCGATATCGCTGGCTTCCTCCATCACATCCATGGGCAGCGACAGGAACACCGGCCCGGACGGCGCGGCCATCGAATCGTTGAACGCGCGCCTGACCAGCACGGGCAACTGGTCCGCATGCAGCACTTCCTGAGCCCATTTGACGGCGGGCGTGGCGATGCTGACCAGATCACCGAACAGGAGCGGATCGGAAATCGTATGCCGCGAATCCTGCTGCCCCGCCGTCACGACAAGCGGTGTCTGCGAAACGCTGGCATTGAGCAGGTTGCCCATGCCATGGCCCAGGCCACCGGCGGTATGCAGGTTGAGGAAACCGGGACGGCCCGCCGCCTGTGCGTATCCATCAGCCATGGCGACAACGCTGGCTTCCTGCAACGCCAGGATATAGCGCAGATCCGGGCGGCGCTGGAGCGCATCAATCAGCGGCAGCTCCGTCGTGCCGGGATTGCCGAATATGTAGCGTACACCCTCACTTTCCAGAATTTCCAGAAGGATATCGGCCCCCCGCCGCCCTCCTGTCCGCTGTGCCGCGACATCAAGCGGTGTAATGGCCATTACTGTTTCCTGCCTGTTATGAGGGTGTTGGCCTATCGCATCATGTTTTCAGGCCCGGGTCCACCACATGGCGGGCAGGGCAGGCATCATTTTTTTTCTTGATATTGATAATGATTATCATTACTAAATGAAAACCCGTGGTCCGGCAGATTCCCGACCGTCGATTTCCCGACCTTCCCACGGCACCTTCCGGCATCACCAGATATTCTGGTGATGCCGTTTTTTTATGCCGCCCTTCAGCCATAATCCTCCAGATGGGTGACGAAGGTCAGCCCGCGCGTGGCGTCCGTGTCCACGAAATGCACGTCATCGGGCGCCCGGCGCGGGGTATCGGTGGCCAGGAAAACAACCGGCTCATGACCGACCGGCTCGACACCATGGACGATATTGCGCTGGAAAATGACCATCTCACCCGGGGAAAGCAGGCGGGCGGGATCATCCTCGATCAGGAAATTCAGGCGGCCCGACAGCAGGAGCAGGTGTTCATCGCACATGCGGTGAAAATGCCGGGGCAATGGATGGTAGATACGGAACAGCCGCATGCTGCACGACGGGCTGTCGGACAGGTAGGTATCAACGATCAGGCTATCCGCGCGGGATGGGAAGCGTTTGCCGATCGCATTGAAATCAAAAAATCTGTAACGTCCGTCCATGTGCGTCATGCTCCCTGACCCTGTCGGCGGCCCTCGGAACGGCGGGACGGCGGGACGGCACCGCGCCCGTTTATCCCATACCGGACCATGGAGATGATATGATACCATACCCCCATGAAAGCACGCCTCTTGCCCGCTGACCGCCCTGCCCCCCGGCCCGCCCCGGCGGCGCCATCGGGTATGGAAAATGATGCCGGTTTTCCCCTGCCCACGGTTATCGAGACGCTGCACCGCACCGGGGCCATCAGCGCCCACCATGTCGCCGCCGCCCGGTTCTGGGCCACGGATTACCGGATCGGGGTCATGGGGCTGGAAGACCCGCAACTGGAGCGGACATCGTGCGGGCTGTCCCGCCGTCCCCTGAACGGGCGGCTGGGTTCCATCAACCGCTACAGATATATTCACGGCATCATCGGCTACCGTTACGAGCGTGTGCTGATCGCGGCCCTCATCAACAACCGGCCGATGCGTGATCTGGCCCGCAACACCCGCCATGACCCCCAGCACATGGACAGTGTCATGGCGCTGCTGCTGGATATGCTGACCCGCCATTACGACGCGATGCCCGGCCACCTGTGGCAGGGCTGAGACACACGGCCGCCTGGAAGCTGTTTTCAGACAGCTTTTTTTACTGGCGATAGGCTTCGGCAAAGGCGGCGGCAGCTCCCAGCAGCCCCGGCTCCGGATAGGTAATCAGCTTGACGGGCATTTCCGCCATCATGCCCTCGAACCGGCCTTTGGCCACGAACCGTTCGGCAAAGCCGGAACTGGGCAGGTGTTTCGCCAGACGCAGCCCAAGCCCGCCCGCGATCACGACGGCGCTACCCCCCTGCGCCAGCGCGAGATCCCCCGCCACCGTGCCCAGGCTGAGACAGAACCGCTCCAGCGCCGCCGATGCGACCGGGTCGCTGCCTTCCAGCGCCATGGTCCACAGGGCCTTGTCATCACGCGCCTTGACCGAAAGCTCGCCGATCTCGGCAATGGCTTCGTACAGATTGAGCAGCCCCGGCCCGGAGACCACGCGTTCGACCGACACGCGGCGGTAACGCCTGCGCAGCACGCCCAGGATGCGGTCCTCGAACTGGTCCAGCGGGGAGAAGTCGATATGTCCCCCCTCCGTCTCACACACGAAGTAACCGCCCCGCCGCCGCACGATATAGGCGGAGCCAAGCCCGGTGCCCGGCCCGACGATGGTGATGACCCCCTGCTCGGGCAGGGGCACGTCGGGGCCGCACAGGTGCTGAAGCTGTCCGCCCCCACCTGCGCCACCGCATGGCCGACCGCACCGAAATCATTGACCAGAATCAGTTCGTCCACCCCCAGCTTGACCGGAAGCCACGCGGGCTGGATGACCCATGGATTGTTGGTCAGCTTCAGGATGTCGCCCTTGATGGGGCAGGCCACCGCAATCCCGGCCGACCGGGGCAGCGGGCGGTCAATCGCGCGGCCGAAGGTTCCCACGCCAGTTGCACGCTGGCATGGTCGGCGCATTTCAGGGTCACCGCCTTTCCCAGAGTGACAACCCGCCCCTGATCCACCTGGGCGATGGCGAACCGTGCATGGGTTCCGCCAATATCAACTGCGACGATCTCTTTCATGTCCGGTCACGCTCCGTGGCCATATGGCGGTTTCCTGCCTGTCATCAATCCCTGAACCTGCCTGCAATCCAGCCTGGCCGATACCGCAGGGGCTCGGGTTACCACATCCACCCCGACAAAAAAAACCGGCATGAGCGCGATTTTTCGTGGGGCGGGCCACAAAAACCATGGCCTGGCCCGCAGGCTCAGTCCGTCTGGTCGGCCTTTATGGCCGAGAGGATCCGCCGCTTGAGCGGCCATGGCACCAGCGTATCCACCAGCCGCAGCACCGAAAACACGAACG
>NZ_BAIO01000230.1 GCF_000613305.1 Komagataeibacter kakiaceti JCM 25156 | reverse complement strand
CCTGCGCGCTGTATGAGTTCGCGGGAGAAGGCCACGCTTCCGGCAGGAAGCGACCATCCGCCGGGCATGGGAACTGGAACTGGCGTTCTACCAGCAGGTGCTGGCGCTTCCCGTCTCCCCTGCCCCCGTGATTGATCTGATGGCGGATGGGCAGGGCGTGCGGCCGTAGCCCGGCCGGACAGATCAGTCGGTTTCGTCTTCCTCGGCAATGGCCTTGTTGTCGCGCGTGGGGCGGAAGCGGCCCTGACGCAGGGCGTCCTCGATATCTTCAAGCGAAGCGCCGCGTGTTTCAGGCACCATGAAGAAGACGAACAGCACCGAAAGCAGGTTGACCCCGGCATAGAACCACATGGTGCCGCCCAGCGTGATCTTGGAGACCAGCGTCAGCGCCGTGCTGGTCACCAGCAGGTCACTGCCCCACAGCATGGCCGAATGCAGGCTGGTGGCGTTGCCGCGCATGGACAGCGGGAACATTTCAGCACCCAGCAGCCAGCCGACAACCTGGATGCCGCCCGCGTTGAACACCATGAACAGCAGCATGAACGCGATGATGAGCCAGCTTCCCGCGCTGCCGGGCTGCGGGTGGAGGAGGAACATGATCCCGAGCCCGATCAGGCTGACGACGCTGCCCGGCCCCATGATCAGGACCAGGCGGCGGCGGCCGATCCGGTCCACGATGTTCGAGCCCAGAACGGTCATGACCAGATAGATGATCGCGATGCCGATACTGGCCATGAGCGCGGATGAACTGCCAAACCCCGCATCCGACAGGAAGGTCGGCGCGTAGTAGATCATCATCTCCAGCCCGCCCGCCTGCGTGAAGAAGGCGACGCCAAGGGCGGCGACCAGCGCGGGGCGCACCCATGGCTGCATGACGCCGCGCCAGCCCACGTCGCGCGGGTCGGTTTCCTCGTTCGCATTGGCGTGGATGTGGCGCATCTCGCGCCGGATTTCGCGCTTGGTGGTGCGGATGCGCTGAAGCTGCTCCAGCGCGGAATCGAAACTTTCATGCTCGGCGGCCCAGCGCGGGCTCTTGGGCAGGAAGAACATGGAAACGAACACGATTCCCGCCGGGATGGCCGCGATGGCCACCATCGGCCGCCAGCCCCATGCATCCCGTGCGGCGAAACCGATGATGTTGGCCGCCAGGATGCCGATGCCGATGGCGATATTGAACATCGTGACCATGTGGCCGCGCTGGTGCGCCGGGGCCAGTTCCGAGATGTACATCGGCACGACCTGCGTGGACCCGCCCACCGCCAGCCCCAGGAACACGCGTGAGATGATAAGCGTATAGACATCGGGCGAGAAGGCGCAGGCCAGCGCGCCCAGCACGAACACCGCCGTCACGATCATGACGGAGGACCGACGCCCGTAATGTTCGGACAGCCAGCCCGTCAGCAGCGAACCCATGACCGCGCCCGCCAGAATGGCGGAGGCCACCATCTCCTGATAGAAACTGCTCAGGTGGAAATCACGCGTGATGAGCAGCAGCGCGCCCGAGACGATGCCGGTATCGTAACCATAGAGGCCGCCGCAGATGGCGGCCACGATGGCTGCGAGCCATAAAGTCTTTTTGGCGTTGGGGGAAATCTCGATATTCGTCAGATCGGGCAACGGCTCGATGGCCGGCTGGTCATGTAGGGCAGGCGGGGCTTGATCGTTCATGCGGGGGCCTTCTCCTTCCTTGTCTGTTCATATTAAAGCGGGCGTGCCGGTCCGGTTCCCCCGTGGGTGCGCCCGCTAGCGGGGGGCGGTGTCCAGGGCGGCTTTCGTGCTGGCGATCCGGCTGAGTGCTGCGTGCAGGCGCGACCAGTCATCGGCGGTGGCGATGGGCTGCCAGATGGCTTCCACGGTTTCAACGGGCATCATGGACGGTGTCTCCCCCCCGAAATAGGGATGCGACAGGTCAATGCCCGGTGCGGGCTCATGCAGCATGATCCGGTCGTACAGGGGCCGGAAGCTGTCCTGAGCATAAAAGTCCTTACGTAGTCCTGATGTGGCGCGTTCCTGACTTGCGGGGCCACCATACCAGTCAAAAAACGGAAATTCAAACCCGATCTGACTTTCGAGCATGAAAGAGAACAGGGATTGACGTAGATCACTGGATGATTTTCTTGAATTCTCTTTCATCCCCATCCGCTTGAGCACTGTAATATCAAGAAATCTTTCATATCTTTCCGGAAAGTCGTCAAAAATACTTTGTATGGTCCCGATGTTGGAAAAAGGTAGCAGGCATTCCCCCAGCCGCGCCACGTTCCATGCCATCGCCCGGGGCTGGCGGCCATAGGCGTACAGGCCGGAATGATCGAAGTAGGCGGCCGTGAAATCGGGATCGAAATGGGGCAGGAACCGCCACGGGCCGTAATCGAAGCTCTCGCCCGTGATGTTGATGTTGTCGGTATTGAGCACGCCATGGACAAAGCCCGCCGCCATCCACTGTGCGGTCATTTCGGCAATGCGGGTGGTCGCGGCGTCATACAGTGCGGCGGCGGGGTCCGGCGCGTCGGACAGGTGGGGGTAATAGGTCTCGATCACATAGGCCAACAGACGCTGGATGCCCGCCCTGTCATCATGGGCCAACAGGCGCTGGAACGTGCCGATGCGGATGTGGGAGTGGCTGAGCCGCGCCAGCACGCATGACCGCGTGGGCGAAGGCTCGTCGCCCCGGTGCAGGCTCTCGCCCGTTTCGATCACGCTCAGGGTGCGTGACGTGCGCACGCCCAGCGCGTCCAGCCGCTCGCTGGCCAGGATTTCCCGGAGTCCGCCCTTCAGCGTCAGCCGCCCGTCACCCCCGCGTGACCATGGCGTGGTGCCGCTGCCCTTGGTGCCAATATCCAGCAGCCGCCCGTCCACCGCGTCCACAAGCTGCGCGAACAGGAAGCCCCGGCCATCGCCAAGGTCGGGATTGTACGCATGGAACTGATGGCCATGGTAGCGCAACGCCAGCGGTTGGGGCAGCGAGCCGGGCAGCGGGTCGAAATAACCGAAATGGCGGATCCACTCCGCGTCATCGAGGGTGTCGAGACCGATGCGCGGCGCGACGTCGTCATTACGGTAGCGCAGGATATGGGCCGGGAAGTCGGCGACCTGCACGACATCATAGAATTCATCACCCAGTTGGCTGTGATGCGTGGCGGGGGTGTAGGTTCTGGAAAGGGGCATTTCATCTACTTTATGTGTGATAATAAATTATCATGTCTCGGGGGCGGTTTGAAAAGCCTGCCTCAGGACATCCCGCAAATCCTAGGGAAGTTTCTGGTGCGGCTCTGTTCAAAAGGCTGCGGGAAACGCCGTCTTTTTTGAAAAGAGGGCGGAACCCGGAAACTTTGTTGTTTTTTATCAATCAGTTGTTTTCAAATGGCCCATCAGGATCGCGGACCGGAAGGTCGAGCGAAAAAGGTACCGGGTTATGCAGGCAGGCCATGACTTCCGGCATGGAGACGGTGGCGATGTCGTCCGGTATCCAGCGCGGTGCGTTGTCCTTGTCGATCAGGCGCGCGCGCACGCCCTCGGCAAAGTCCGGACGGCGCAGCAGGTGGCAGATCAGGCGGAATTCCTGCTCCAGCACCCGGTCCAGATCAGGCAGCCCGCGCGCCGCGTGATAGGCGGCGAAGGTGACGCAGAGCGAAAAGGGGCA
>NZ_BAIO01000231.1 GCF_000613305.1 Komagataeibacter kakiaceti JCM 25156 | reverse complement strand
CGCTGACCCAGTGGATCCAGGCCCTGGCCGCCCAGCTCCGCCATCACGGCACGCTGACGCTGGCGCTGCCCGCCAACCTGCTGGCCGCCGGGGTCAAGGCCATGGAGGATGTCCCGCTGGGCCGGATCAGGATTTTTCCCTTCTGGCCCGCGCGTGACCGGCCCGCGCGCATCGTGCTGCTACAGGGCTGCGCGAATGCACGGGCGGGCAGCGAACTGCTGCCCGGCCTTGTGCTGCATGAAGCCGATGGCCGCTTTACCGCCGCCGCCCGGCTGGTGCTGGAAAATGGCGCGCCGCTCCTGCCCTGAAGCGGCGCGGAGGACGGACCTCAATCCGTGAAGGCTTCGTCCCACGTGCCGGTGGTGGAGGCGCGGCTGTATTCCGTCGCGCGGTTTTCAAAGAAATTGGCATGCTCGACCGCATTGACCATTTCATCCACCCACGGCAGCGGGTTGACCGCGATGTCATAGATGCCATCCAGCCCAAGCTGGCCAAGACGGCGGTTGGCGACAAAGCGGATATATTCCTTGACCTGCGTGGCGTTCAGCCCCTCCACCGGCCCCATCTCGAAGGAGAGGTCGATGAAGGCATCTTCATGCTCGACAATGTCACGGCAGATCTGGCGGATGTCGTCACGCAGCGCATCGGTCCAGATTTCGGGGTTTTCATGCACGAACACGCGGAACAGCCGCGCCATCGAATCACAGTGCAGGGATTCGTCGCGCACGGACCATGACACGATCTGCCCCATGCCCTTGAGCTTGTTGTGCCGGGGGAAGTTGAGCAGGATGGCGAAGGAAGCGAAAAGCTGGAGCCCTTCGGTAAACGCGCCGAACGCCGCCAGCGTGCGGGCGATCTGGTAGTTATCCTTTACCGAGAACTGCTGCATGTAGTCATATTTATCCTTCATTTCCTTGTATTTAAGGAAAGCGGAATACTCGGTCTCCGGCATGCCGATGGTATCGAGCAGATGGCTGTACGCAGCGATGTGGATGGTCTCGATATTGGAAAAGGCCGAGAGCATCATCAGCACTTCAGTCGGTTTGAACACCTGACTGTACTGCTTCATGTAGCAGTTGTTCACTTCCACATCCGCCTGGGTGAAGAAGCGGAAGATCTGCGTGACCAGATGCTGCTCGCCCTCGTTCAGGGTGCGGTGCCAGTCCTTGACATCATCGGCCAGCGGCACTTCCTCGGGCAGCCAGTGGACACGCTGCTGCGTCAGCCACGCATCATACGCCCAGGGGTAGCGGAACGGCTTGTAAACGGGATTGGCGGTCAGCAGGCTGGAAGCCTGTTCGGTCGGGGCATCTGCGCCGGGGGCTGTATCGGTCATGGCCATGCCTGTCCTGTACATCGCTATGCGCTGTCCACCCCCAACGGGCCGGACAGCACAGGAAACAATATGTTGGAAGAAGAATGTCCCGCCTTACTGGCAGGCAAGACATTCCTCGTAATCGGTGGAAGTGGTCGGGGCCGCGGGGCCCACCGTTGCGGGCGCGCCGCCTTCGTTTTGTGTCATGTCGCGCTTTTCCTGTCCGTCGCTGACCGCATCGGCGCGCTGGATGGAGAGCGAACGGCAGTAATAGAGCGACTTCACCCCCCGCTTCCACGCCATGTAGTGAATCTGGTGCAGGTCGCGCTTGTGCACGTCGGCGGGCAGGAAGATGTTGATCGACTGCGCCTGGCAGACATAGGGCGCACGGTCGGCCGCATGTTCGATCACCCATCGCTGGTCAAGCTCGAAGGCGGTCTTGAACACGTCCTTTTCCTGCTGGGTCAGGAAGTCCAGGTGCTGGACGCTCCCCTTGTTCAGCGTGATGGAGGACCATATCTCGCTCGTGTTCCGCCCCTTTTCGGTCAGCAGGCGGTCGAGATGGCGGTTGCGCACGGTGAACGAGCCGGACAGCGTCTTCTGCAGGAACACATTGGCCGCGATCGGCTCGATCCCGGGGCTGGCATTGCCCGCGATAATGGAAATCGACGCCGTGGGCGCGATGGCCATCTTGTTCGAGAACCGCTCCATCACGCCATAATCGGCGGCGTCGGGGCATGGGCCGCGCTCTTCCGCCAGCTTGCGGGAAGCCGCGTCCGCCTGTTCGCGGATATGCTTGAAAATCTTGCGGTTCCAGACCTTGGCCACCACGCTTTCAAACGGCACGTTGTTGGCCTGAAGGAAGGTGTGGAAGCCCATCACCCCCAGCCCGACCGAGCGTTCGCGCATGGCGGCATAGCGCGCGCGCTCCATGTCGTCGGGCGCGCGGTCGATGAAGTCCTGCAGCACGTTGTCGAGGAATAGCATCACATCCTCGATGAACTGCGGATTGTCCTTCCACTCGTCCCATGTCTCAAGGTTGAGCGACGACAGGCAGCACACCGCCGTACGCTCGCGCCCGTGCTGGTCCATCCCGGTCGGCAGCGTGATTTCCGCGCACAGGTTGGACGTCTTGACCTCCAGCCCCGCCAGCTTGTGGTGTTCGGGGCGCGCGTTGTTCACGTGGTCGGAATAGATGATGTACGGCTCACCCTGTTCCATGCGTGCGGTCAGGATCCGGATCCACAGCGCGCGGGCCGAGATCTTGCGGATGACCGTCTTGTCCTTGGGTGAAAGCAGCGCCCATTCCGCATCATCCGCCACCGCGCGCATGAAGGCGTCGGGCACCAGCACGCCATGGTGCAGGTTGAGCGCCTTGCGGTTGGGATCGCCGCCGGTGGGGCGGCGCAGTTCGATGAATTCCTCGATCTCGGGGTGCCAGACCGGCAGGTACACCGCCGCCGAGCCGCGACGCAGCGACCCCTGGCTTATGGCCAGCGTCAGGCTGTCCATGACCCGGATGAACGGGATCACGCCCGATGTCTTGCCATTGCGGCCCACGTTCTCGCCAATCGAGCGCAGGTTGCCCCAGTAGGAGCCGATGCCGCCGCCCTTCGAGGCCAGCCAGACATTCTCGTTCCACAGATCCACGATGCCGCGCAGGCTGTCATTGGCTTCGTTCAGGAAGCACGAAATGGGCAGGCCGCGCGTCGTGCCGCCATTGGACAGCACGGGTGTCGCGGGCATGAACCAGTGGCGGGAAATATAGTCATACAGCCGCTGGGCATGGGCGGGATTCGCCCCGTAGAAGGAAGCCACGCGACCGAACAGGTCCTGGTAACTCTCCCCCGGCAGCAGATAGCGGTTATCGAGCGTGGCCTTGCCAAATGCCGTCAGCAGCGAATCGCGGGAATGGTCCACGCGCACAGGGTGGTGACCGGGCAACTGGACCACGTTATCCAGCATGTCAGACATTGTGGTACTGTCCTTTCCCTGGACGGTATCGTCCCCGCTGACAGAACAATCAGACATGCCGCCGGATACGTCATCCAGGACCATATACTTTCTCCGTACTCGACTCATGCCAACCCGCAGGGTTTGTCGCGACCCTGGGAGGTTGGGGGAAGGTTTTACGATATGCCCCTATATATGGGCCATCCGACCCTGAAATGCACTACATAATGTAGGGGATAAAAATGTGGAGCGTTCTTCCGACTCAGCGGCCGACCTTGGTCAAGCGGTGATTGCGGCAGATTATTTTTTAAATTCCGCCCCCGGCCCCGCCGTGATCCCGTCCCACCGCGCGGC
>NZ_BAIO01000232.1 GCF_000613305.1 Komagataeibacter kakiaceti JCM 25156 | reverse complement strand
TCCGCGCCAGCAGGCTGGCCAGATGGTCCAGCTTGCCCGCCGCGCGCCGCCGCTCGACCTGCCCATGTTCCAGCGTGGCGATTCCGGCAGAATCGTAGCCGCGATATTCCAGCCGCCGCAGAGCGTCCAGAATGACCGGTGTGGCCTGATTGCCGCCCACAACCCCTACAATGCCACACATCAGCCCTGTTCCTTCCTGTTCTTCAGCCGCCCGCGAAATGACAGGGCATAACCCGCCCTGTTGGACTGACGCGCCCGGCCAAAGGCCATATCGCCATCAGGTACGTCATGCGTGATCACGCTGCCCGCGGCGGTAATCGCACCCTCCCCCACCCGCACGGGGGCGACCAGAACGGAATCCGAGCCGATGAAGCTGTCAGCCCCGATTTCGGTCCTGTGCTTGAACACCCCATCGTAATTGCAGGTAATGGTGCCCGCGCCGATATTGGCGTTACACCCCACCGATGTATCGCCCAGATAGGTCAGGTGACTGGCCTTGGCCCCCGCGCCGAGGGTCGTGGCCTTGAGTTCCACGAAATTGCCCACGCGCGCGCCCTCTCCCACATCGCTGCCGGGGCGCAGGCGGGCATAGGGACCGATCCGGGCATCAGGGCCGACAACAGCGCCCTCGACATGGGAAAAGGCGTGGATTTCCGCCCCCCGCATCACATGCACGCCCGGCCCGAACACCACATGGGGGTGTACCACCGTATCCGGTTCCAGCCGGGTATCGGCGCACAGAAACACGGTGTCCGGGGCGATCAGGGTCGTGCCGCCCGCCATGGCCGCCTGACGCAGGCGGGCCTGCACGCAGCTTCCGCCACGGCCAGTTCGATGCGGGAATTGATGCCGCGCAGTTCGTCCTCGGGTGCGACGACGGCCCGCACGTGACGCCCTTCGGCCACGGCGCGGGCCACGACATCGCCCAGATAATATTCGCCCTGTGCGTTCGCGTTACCAATTTCGGACAGCCAGCGCCGGAAATCCGTGGCGTCGGCGCAGAGCACACCGGCATTGCACAGCCCGATCCCGCGCTCCCGCGCCGTGGCGTCCACCCATTCCACAATGCGCGTGACCTGCCCGTTCTCCGTCACGACACGGCCATAGCGCGCGGGATCGTCCGGTTCCATGGCCAGCAGCGCCAGACCCGTATCATCACACCGCCGCTGCGCCAGCAGCGCGCGCATCGTGCCCGGTGTGATCAGCGGGTTATCGCCATACAGCACCGCGACATCGCCCGTTCCGAACGCCGCCGCCGCCTGCCGCGCCGCGTGACCGGTACCAAGGCGTTCATGCTGGATCACCACCGCATGGGGCGCGGCAAGGGCTGCCACATCATCCATGCCGGGACCGACCACCACCACGATCCGGTCAAAGACCTGCGCGGCGTTATCAAGCAGGTAGCGCAGCATGGGTTGCCCGGCCAGCGGATGCATGACCTTGGGCCGTTCCGATTTCATGCGCGTGCCCCGGCCGGCAGCCAGAATGACGGCGGTCGACATGGGCGGGACAGCGGAAGATGGTGCGGTATCTGTCTGGGTATTCATCGCATTGTGCGCGTACTCCCCACCAGATGGCCCTGTCAAACCCTTATGCATGCGCGCTACCATCACTTAGAATTTCCGATTGCTACCCTGTAAATCCAATACCGGAAGGAACCCGTGGATGCCTGCCTCCCCCCCCCGTCTGGCCGTATTCGACATGGACGGCACGCTTATTGACAGTCTTCCCGATCTTGCCGCCTGCGCCAACAGGCTGCTGTCGCATTACGGTCTATCTCCCATAGACTCCGAGCAGGTCCGCCCCATGATCGGCGATGGCGTGAGCGCCCTTGTTAGCCGCCTGCTGGCCCATGCGGGCGCGGCCGCCGCCGGGATTGACCGCGCCGAGGCCACCACACGCTACATGGCCGATTACACACCGCATTCCACCGACCTGTCCCGCCCCTTTCCCGGCACGGTCGGGATGCTGGAAAGCCTGCGCGCGTCCGGCTGGCACATGGCCGTATGCACCAACAAGCCGGTGGCCGCCGCACGGCATATTCTCAAGGTGCTGGATCTGGAACACTGGTTTGTGGCCGTGGGCGGCGGGGACAGTTTCAGCGTGCGCAAGCCTGATCCGCGCCACCTGCTGGGCACCATAGAACTGGCGCAGGGCAACCCGAAGCACGCGTTCATGGCGGGCGACCACCATAACGACATCGCCACGGCCGAAGGCGCGCATGTGCCGGCCATTTTCGCCCGCTGGGGCTATGGACGGCCGGAAATGGAGGCGGGCGCCACGGTCGGGGCCGATTCCATTTCCGACATCGCGTATCTGGCGGGCGAACTCGTGCCCGCCTGAGACATCAGACGTCCAGATTGGCGACCTTCAGCGCATTGCCCACGATGAAGTCACGACGCGGTTCAACCACATCCCCCATAAGGGTGGAGAAGACCTGGGCCGCGTTTTCGACATCACCCACCTTGACCTGCAACAGGGTGCGCATGGCGGGATCGAGCGTGGTTTCCCACAACTGCTCGTCATTCATCTCGCCCAGCCCCTTGAAGCGGTTGATGGACAGGCCCTTGCGCCCCTGCGCCAGAATCCGCTCATACAGCGAGGCCGGTCCGTTAAAGGACTGGGCATTGCCATCGAGCAGCAGTTCCACCGGCCTGCCGAAATCGGCCACAAGCTGCTCATGGCGTTCGGCCAGCCAGCGTACTTCCGCGCTGCGCAGGGCGAGGGATTCAAGACGGTAGACCTCCCCCACGCCGCGCACGCTGCGCGCCATTTCCAGCCCGCTTTCACTCGCGGCCACTTTCCACCCACGCTCGGCCGGGGGGATACGGCGTCAAGCCGGGCCTGAAGATCCACGATCCGTTCCGGCACGGCGTTCAGGTCCGAACGCAATACACCCGCGATCGCCGCCTGTTCCAGCACCCATACCGGCACCCGCGACGACAGCCGCGCCAGCGCGCGGGCCATATCGCGGATGAACATCACCTCCGCCCGCATGGGTTCGCCATCAAGCACGCGCCCATCGGCAAAACGCAGCGTGGCGTTGGCCAGCGCCTTGTCCAGCAGGTAGGATTCGAGCGCCGCATCATCCTTCAGGTACCGTTCGTCATTCCCGCGCTTGGCGCGGTAAAGCGGCGGCTGGGCGATGTAGAGGTACCCCTTCTCGATCAGTTCGGGCATCTGGCGGAAGAAGAAGGTCAGCAGCAGGGTGCGGATATGTGAGCCATCCACATCGGCGTCGGTCATGATGACGATGCGGTGGTAGCGCAGCTTCTCGATCGAGAAGCCGCCATGTTCCACGTCCCCCCGGCCGATGCCGGTGCCCAGCGCCGTGATCAGCGTGCCGATTTCAGCCGATCCCAGCATACGGTCGAAACGGGCGCGCTCGACATTGAGGATCTTGCCCTTGAGCGGCAGGATGGCCTGAAAACGCCGGTCACGCCCCTGCTTGGCGGTGCCACCCGCCGAGTCACCCTCGACGATGAACAGTTCGGAGCGGGACGGATCGCGTTCCTGACAGTCGGCCAGCTTGCCGGGGAGCGAGGAAATATCCAGCACCCCCTTGCGCCGGGTCAGTTCACGCGCGCGGCGGG
>NZ_BAIO01000233.1 GCF_000613305.1 Komagataeibacter kakiaceti JCM 25156 | reverse complement strand
CCCGACGCCGCGCCACAGCCGCGCGATCCGCCCGGCCCCCTCCACATGGATCGCCTCGAACGTGGCCGCGCCACGGGGGGGAGAGGATGCCCACGAGGTTGATGACAAGATGGCTCCCCTCGATCGCGGCGACGCAGGCCGCCTCATCGGTCACGGACGCCACCACCGGCACCACCTGCCCCACATCGCCCAGCATGCGCAGCTGCGCCGCCATGGTGGCCCCGCGCCCCGCCACGCGCACCACGTAGCCCGCACGCGCCAGCCGCCCCACCACGGGCTGCCCCACGAACCCGCTCCCGCCAAAAACCGTCGCCACCCTGCGCGTCATAGCCTGCTCCTGAACTGGGGCCGTGATTGTCCGTTACGTTTTTCGCATTTCCCGGCGGCGGGAGACAGTCAATTTTCCCGGCCGCCCCGCCATGCCGCATGGACGATACGGAAAAAACGCGCCTGATTTCAAAAAAATGCATTTACCCTGTTGACCGCTCCCGCCAGCCAGACTAAACACCCCCTCACACCACCCCGGCGGCTTCGTCGGGGACCTCTGAGCCCAGATGGCGGAATTGGTAGACGCGCAGGTTTCAGGTACCTGTGGCCGCAAGGTCGTGGAAGTTCGAGTCTTCTTCTGGGCACCATCTCTTTACATTACTGGATACCACACCCCTCCGGGGGCCGGTCAGGACAGCCCCTCGGGGACTGTCCCGTTATCTTTTTTGCCTGTTCGCCGGTTCAAATTGGTGTAAACCGCCCACGAATACACAGATTACGTACAGGCCCGCCCGGCGGCATCCGGCGGGACGCTAACGGCAACGGCTTGCCTTGCTTGCGGTTGCGTTCCAGACCTGCCACCGTGAACCGAATATCGTGACGGAGCATTTTCCTGATGGCTGCAAGCCCGACATCCGACCGCATCCACTTCCATCGCGGCGATCTGCCCGCCGATGTGACCTTTTCCGGTGCGGTCGCTGTTGATACGGAAACGATGGGCCTGAACCCGCATCGGGACCGGCTGTGCCTGGTCCAGCTTTCCGGCGGGGACGGCCATGCCCATCTGATCCAGATGCCCGCTGGCGCCACGGCGGGCGACTGCCCCAACCTTGTGCGTGTGCTGACCCGTCCCGACCTGACCAAGCTCATGCATTTCGCCCGGTTTGACGTGGCGATCCTACAATACACGCTGGACATTACCGTCGCACCGGTCATCTGCACCAAGATCGCCTCCAAGCTGGTGCGTACCTATACCGACCGCCACGGTCTGGCCCATCTGTGCCGGGAACTGATCGGGGTGGAACTGAGCAAGCAGCAGCAATGCTCCGACTGGGGCGCGCCGGAGCTTACGCCCGAACAGATGGCCTATGCCGCGTCCGACGTGCTGTACCTGCACGCCCTGTGGGAAAGGCTGGACGCGCTCCTGCACCGCGAAGGGCGGCGTGAACTGGCCCAGGCCTGTTACGACTTCATGCCCGCCCGCGCGCGCCTGGATATCCTTGGATACGGGGAACCCGATATTTTCGCCCACCGGGCCGCCTGAGCGCGCGCCCGGTCAAGGCGGGATATTTCACGACGATAAGGTCGGGCATGAACAGCAGCCTCTCACCCTCCTTCACGGCCCTCAACGGCGAAAGCGAAGCCCAGTCGCACGGCCACATGCTGCAACAGGCGTGCAACGTGCTGCGCACCGAATCCGCGGGGCTTCAGGCCATGATCGCGGCGCTGGAAAGCGCGGGGCCGGACGCGGCCGACGGGCTGGGGCCAGCCTTTGTCGCGGCGGTGGAGCATATCC
Source organism: Komagataeibacter kakiaceti JCM 25156 (assembly GCF_000613305.1). The sequence goes on along the minus strand of NZ_BAIO01000233.1, from coordinate 1,805 downwards.
TGTCGGGTCACATGCGGGTGGTGGTGACGGGGATTGGCAAATCCGGCCATATCGGGCGCAAGATCCAGGCCACGCTGGCCTCCACCGGCACGCCGTCCATTTTCGTGCATCCGGCGGAAGCCTCGCACGGGGATCTGGGCATGCTGCAAAAGGGCGATGCGGTACTCGCCATCTCCAATTCCGGGGAGACGGCGGAACTGGCCGACATCATCTCCCATACCCGCCGCTTCGGGCTGCTGCTCATCGCCATGACCTCCCGCATGGATTCCACGCTGGCCCGCACGGCGGATATCGTGCTGCCCCTGCCGCGCGCGCCCGAAGCCTGCCCCATCGGCCTCGCCCCCACCACAAGTTCCACCATGCAGCTTGCGCTGGGGGATGCGCTGGCCATCGTGCTGTTGCAGCGCCGGGGGTTCAACGCCAATGATTTTGGCGTGTTCCATCCCGGTGGCCGCCTGGGCACGCAGCTGCGGCGCGTGCATGAACTCATGCATTACGGCAAGCGCATGCCGCTGGGCCATCCCGCCATGCCGCTGCGGCAGGTCATCATGGAAATGACCCGCAAGACCTTTGGCTGCATGGGCGTGGTGGATGAAAGCAACCGGCTGATCGGCCTGATCACCGACCGTGACCTCCGCCTCGCGCTGGAGCAGGATCTGGAAAACACCTGTGCGGCGGACATCATGAACCCCGCCCCGCAGACCATCGGGCCGGATGTGCTGGCGGCGGAGGCCCTGCGCATCATGAATGACCGCCCGCGCCCGATCTCCAGCATCTTCGCGCTGGATGAGGAAGGGCACCCGGTTGGCATCGTGCATCTTCATGACCTGCTGCGCGCCGGCGTTGCATGACCGAACGGCCTGAGGACAGGGAAAGCGATCCCAACCAGATCCAACGCGAGGACTACGCCCGCAGCGCCGCCGATATCGAGCGCCAGCGCAGCATATTCAACCTGTCCGACCGGGCACGCCTGCTGCCCGATGCCGAATCCCTCGCGCGGCGGCAGACGATCCTGCGTTCGGCCAAATGGGTGCTGCCGCTTCTGGCGCTTGTCCTGCTCGGCTCCATCGCCGCCTGGCCCGCCGTGGAGCGCGCGGTGATCATGCACACCGGCACCATGGCGCAGATGAGCCATGTGCGCGTAAAAAGCGGCAGCATGCTCAACCCCACCTATCGCGGGCTGGACGATCACGGCCATCCCTACATGATCACGGCCGACGAGGCGCGCCAGATCCCGCCCGAGCGGATCGACCTGACCAACGCGGCGGCGGACATATTGCTCGATAACCGGAACTGGATGTATGTCACGGCGCGCGATGGCGTGTATATCCAGCACAGCCAGATGCTGGACGTGACGCATGACGTGACGCTCTATCGCACCGACGGGACCATCATGCTCAGCCCCAGCGCGGATATCGACATGCGCCACAACATCATCGTGTCAGATAGCTGGATCCATGCCGAAGGGCCGATCGGCATGCTGGACGCGGCGGGCTGCATGCTGGACACACGCGCCGGAATCATGATGTTTCGCGGCCCCGGCCGTATGGTCCTCAACGCAGCGGAGAAAGCGAACTGATGGCGCGCGCAACCCTTCACCTGCCATTGGGCGGCATCCTGCTCGGACTGGTCGCGGCCGGATCCGCCCTGGCGCAGGGGCTGGACATGTCCCAGGGGCAGCAGATCAATGTCACCGCCGCCGGTGGCTTCAACTGGGACCAGAACGCGCAGACCGTCACCGCCTATGACCAGGCGCAGGCCACGCGCGGCGACCTGACCGTACGCGCCGACCGTCTGGTCGCCTA
>NZ_BAIO01000234.1 GCF_000613305.1 Komagataeibacter kakiaceti JCM 25156 | reverse complement strand
CGCCGCCGCCCATGGCGAACGCCCCGTGCTGCTGACCGGCTCGGCCCAGCTCTCGACAGATCCGCGACGCACCGCGCTGTTCGTGCAGGTGCAGTCCGAAAGCCTGTGTGGCTCGGCAGGGTGTTCCACCTCGGTCTATCTGCGATGGGCGCAACTGGAAACTGGTTCTGGATTCTGTCAGCGGACCGATCACCATCACGCCGCAGACGCATGGCGAAATGCATGACCTGCTGGTGGATGGCACGGACCGGTGGATCTGGAACGGCGCGACCTATACCGACACGCAGGCCACACCAAGCCCTCCATCCATGGATGGAGCGCAATAGAACACCAATTTATGGGGAAATGGAGCGGGTGAAGGGAATCGAACCCTCGTATGCAGCTTGGGAAGCTGCCGTTCTACCATTGAACTACACCCGCAGGCCGAGCCCTCTATACTGCACAAGCATGGCAGATGCAATCACCCCCTTTCATGATGCGTGGGGCAGTTGACGCACCCGGTCCTGATCCGCAATAAGCATGCATGTCCGGCACATTGCGCGCCGGGTTCCTCGTGATTTGATACGGCCGGCTTGCGGCGAGGTTAAACATACGCGCTAAAGAGGCCAGATCCCGTCGGCAGGGCGCGGGTATCATGGTTTCCACGGTCGTGAACCGCCCTTGCGGGCCGGCCTGTCGCGCATGAACCGGCGCTGGTCTCGGTCCGCTTGTCCAGATCACCCTGTTTACAGGAATTTCCATTTCCCATGACTGACCAGCCTGATCCCAAATCGCTCCGTCCCGCCACCCGCCTGATCAACGCGGGCCTTGAACGCACCCCCTATGGGGAAACCAGCGAGGCGATGTTCCTGACCTCCGGCTTTGTCTATGACAACGCCGAACAGGCCGAAGGCACCTTTACGGGCGATGTCTCGCACTACCAGTATTCACGCTTTGGCAACCCGACCCTCTCCAACCTCGAACGCCGCCTGTGCGATCTGGAGGCGCGGAAGCCTGCGCGCTGACCGCCACCGGCATGGGGGCCGTGTCCTCCGCGCTGCTGGCGCAGGTCCGCGCCGGTGACCGGGTCGTGGCCTCCCGCGCGCTGTTCGGCTCGTGCCACTGGATCGTGGCGGAACTGCTGCCGCGCTACGGTGTCGAGACCGTGTTCGTGGATGGCGGCGACCTTGCCGCATGGAAGGACGCACTGGCCCAGCCCACCCGCGCCGTGCTGCTGGAAAGCCCGTCCAACCCGATGCTCGACGTGCTTGACATCCGCATGATCTGCGATCTCGCGCACAAGGCCGGGGCGACCGTGGTGGTGGACAACGTGTTCGCCACGCCGCTGTACCAGAAGCCGCTGGAACTGGGGGCCGATGTGGTGGTGTATTCATGCACCAAGCATATCGACGGGCAGGGCCGGGTGCTGGGCGGCGCGGTGCTGTCCTCGGCCAAGTGGATTGACGAGGTGCTGCGCCCCTTCATCCGCAACACCGGCAACAGCCTGTCGCCCTTCAACGCATGGGTCATGCTCAAGAGCATCGAGACACTGGCGCTGCGCGTGGACGCCATGACCCGCAACGCGGCGAAAGTGGCCGACTTCCTGGCCGAAGCCCCGGGTATCCGGCGCGTGTTCTATCCCGGCCGTGCGGACCACCCGCAATATGAACTGGCGAAAAAGCAGATGTCGGCCGGGTCCACGCTGGTCGCCTTCGAGGTCGAGGGCGGCAAGGCGGAAGCGTTCGCGTTCATGAACGCGCTGCGCATCATCTCGATTTCGAACAATCTGGGCGATGCGCGCTCCCTCGTCACCCATCCGGCCACCACCACGCATATGAAGCTGGCGCCCGAGGAACGGGCCCGCCTTGGCATTACTGACGGGGCGATCCGCTTTTCCGTCGGGCTGGAAGATGCCGATGACCTGATCGATGACCTCAAGCGCGGCGTCGCGGCGCTGGCCAACCGGTAACCTGAGGAGCCTCCCCTCCATGAGCAAGAACAGGCCTTTCCCTCCCCCCGGTGGGGAAGGAGCGGAGTCCCCGCTGGGCGAAATAACGGACAATACCCCCTGTTTCGAGGCGACAACCGATGACGTGCGCGTGGTTGTCCAGACCTTCTGGCTCGATGACCAGTCGGAGCCGGACGAACACCGCTATGTGTGGGCGTACCGGATCCGCATCGAGAACCACGGCGCCGACCAGATCCAGCTCCTGCGCCGGAGCTGGCGCATTGTGGATGGACAGGGCCGGATCGACCGGGTGGAGGGCGATGGCGTGGTGGGCGAACAGCCGGTTATCGACGCCAGCGCCAGTTTCGAATACATGTCCGGCGCGGCGCTTGAAACGCCAACCGGCTTCATGGGCGGCACGTACCATATGATCCGCCCGGCCAGCCGGGAGCATTTCGATGTTGACATTCCCGTCTTCAGTCTGGACAGCCCGCACCATCCGACCATCCTTCATTAAGTTTTTTCCCCGTGGCACGCCCCTGCCGGGCCTGCCCCTGCCACAAGAACCAACAGCACATGACCATCATCAATTCCCGCCCTTCCCGCACGGAAGCCGAAGAGGCCGTACGCACCCTGCTGCGCTGGCTGGTGAAGATCCGGACCGCGAGGGCCTGCGCGACACGCCGCAGCGCGTCATCAGATCCTATGATGAATTCTTCAGCGGCTATGCCGAAGACCCGGTTGACCTGCTGCGCCGCACCTTCTCCGAAGTCGATGACTATGACGAGATGGTGCTGCTGCGCGACATCCGTGTGGAGAGCCATTGCGAACATCACATGGTGCCCATCATCGGCGTGGCCCATGTCGCGTACCTGCCGCGCAAGCGCGTGGTCGGCATATCCAAGCTGGCCCGCGTGGTCGATGCCTATGCCCGGCGCTTCCAGATTCAGGAGCGCCTGACGGCCCAGATCGCCAACACCATCAACGAGGAACTCCAGCCCTACGGCGTGGGCGTGGTGATCGAGGCGTCACACCAGTGCATGACCACGCGCGGCGTACACCGCCCCGGCGTGTCGATGGTAACCAGCCGGATGCTGGGCACTTTCCGCTCCAATTCCGACACGCGGCGGGAATTCCTGTCGATCCTCAACCGCCCCGCCCTGAACAGCAGCGGGATCTGAAACAGGGCGCGGACCAGCCGGGCCGCCAGAAGGCGGCCTGAAACAGCCGGTCCACGAAATGCCCTGTAATCATGAATGTTTTTGATAAAGCTTTTTTCAAAAAGCTTCAGGGAAGGCCGCCTTTTGAAAAAAAGGCGGCACCCGGAAACTTTTGTCTTTTTATATCAATCAGTTGTCTTTAACCCGCTTCTCATGCTCAGAGCGAGACCTTCGCCCCCAGCACGGCAATGAACTGCGCCAGCCATGCCGGGTGAGCGGGCCATGCGGGGGCGGTGACAAGCCTGCCATCGGTTATCGCGGCATCCATGGCAATATCGGCGTAAATCCCGTCAGCCAGTTCCACCTCGGGGCGGCAGGCGGGATAGGCCGAGACCCTGCGACCGGAGATGATCCGGGCCGCCGCCAGCAACTGCCCCGCATGGCAGATGGCGGCGATGGGCCGGTCGGCAAAGGCGCG
>NZ_BAIO01000235.1 GCF_000613305.1 Komagataeibacter kakiaceti JCM 25156 | reverse complement strand
CGCGGCGGGTGCTGCGCAGCCTGCGCGGCGATGAAGAGGCGGCGGACAGGGAACTGGACAATATCCGCCACGAACTGGGGGCGGGGCATCCTGTTGGCGGGTTCGCCCTGCTGCGCCGCAAGCCGTATTTCCGCCGCTCCGTCGCGCTGGGTGTCGGGTTGCAGGTCATGCAGCAGCTGACCGGCATCAATGTGTCCTGTATTACGCGCCAAAGATTCTCGAAGGCGCGCATTTCGGCACCTCCGCCGCCGCGTGGGCGACCGTGCTGGTGGGGGTCATCAACGCCGTGATCGGTGTTGTCGCCGTTTACATGGTCTCCCGCTGGGGGCGCAGGCCGCTGCTGGCGGCAAGCTGCATCATCATGGCGGGCGCGCTGGCCGTGGCGGCGGTGATCGAGGGCATGCACCTTCAGGGGCTGGGGGCCACATCCTCCTTATGGTGGCGCTGCTGGTGTTCGTGGCGGGGTTCGGCATCGGCGCGGGGCCGCTGGTCTGGACGCTGTGTTCGGAAATACAGCCGATCGAGGGCCGTGATTTTGGCGTTGCCTGCTCCACGCTGGCCAACTGGGGCATGGACTGGGGGGTAAGCAACACGTTCCTCAGCATCGTGGCGGTGGCTGGCGCGGGCTGGACATTCGCCGGGTTCAGCGCGCTGAATGTCCTTTTCCTGCTGTTTACCCTGCTGCTGGTGCCCGAGACACGTAATGTCCCGCTGGAAGTGATCGAACAGCATCTTGAGGCCGGACGCCCGCTGCGCGAGATCGGGCGCTGACGTAAATCAACCCCGGCCGGCCAGGCCGGGGCCGTAATGCAGCAGCATGCTGCCCACCGCCGCCATGTGCGTGCCCGCGCCCAGCACCACCATGACGTGCCATAGCGCGTTGGAAAAGGGCATGTTCTCGCGCATGTAGAACACCACCCCGATACAGTAGAAGACCAGCCCCAGCACCAGCAGGAAAAAGGCCGGGGAGGGCAGCATCCAGACCCGTGGATCGGGACAGAGGAAGAACACCCACGCCACGCACAGATAGGGCACGACGTGGAACTGGCGCGACCATGTGAAAAAGCACATCTTGGTCACGATCCCGGCCAGCGCCATGGCCCAGAGCAGGCCGCAGAACCACAGGCTGGCCGCGCCCCGCCCCCCCAGAAGGATGAAGGGGGTATAGGTGGCGGCGATGGCCACGAAAATGACGGACTGGTCAATACGTTGCAATCCGCCCTTGAGCCGGGAAGGCGGGCAGAAATTATAAGCGGCCGAGGACAGGCACGTGCCCAGGATCCCGCCGCAGTACAGCACCGTCACCCCCGCTTCCAGCGCGGAGCGCGACCGCATGGCCGTATGGAGCAGCCAGAGCATGCCATACCCCAGCCCGACAACCCCCACCACATGCACCAGCAGGTCGGTCGCCCGTTCGGGCACGGAATAGATGGGGAAACGTGTGCGGACAGTCATGCCGACCGGAATACCCCTTGTTTTTCCTTCGGTCCGGTCCTGTATCATGAATAAGTCTGTTTCCTCATACGTAAAAAAGACCTCGCACCCGGCCCCTGTCCATGCGGCGCGCGGTCCGTTATGACACCGGGACCGCCAACGCCACGTCGCGAATGGAAACGGAGGGGAACATGCGGGGGTTCTGGCCGTGCATATGGAGTCTGGCCACCATAACAGGGGGACATTTCCTGCTGGGCGTAAGCCTTGCGCCCTGGCATGTCATCGGCCTGGGGCTGGCCGGACTTGTCGGCTTTCTGGCCGCATGGGGCCTGTTTCTTGGCGGCGTCATGCTGCTGGCCTTCATTGGCGGCCTGCTGGAACGCACGGGGAGCAAGATGCGGTGGTAGGACCGCGCCCGTAATCCCGCCCGGGTGGCGGGGGCGCGTTCTTCCGCCCGAAACAGGGGTTGCCCCCTGTCCCGTGGCCCTGCTGGTCAGCGGGCCGTGCGTTCGCCCTTTACATGGGCGCACAGGGTCTGGATTTCAGCGGCGGTGACACCTTCGGGGTTGTGCTGGGCCTTTTTGGCAATCTCATGCTCACGCCCGGTGGCGTGACCATGTTCGCCCGCCACATGCACGGCCAGGGCGATGACTTCTTCCTTTTGCAGGAGCTTGGGCTCTTTCAGTCCCTTGTCAGCCAGTTTGTGCATGTGTTCGCGGGCGGCGGCGGTGGGTTTGTCGGTCATGGTGGGGCAATCCTGTCCTTGGTGGAACGCAAAATGCGCGCCATCGTGTTATAACGTATGGCAGCGCACGAAAACCGATAGGGATGCACGGCGCCAGGGCGTATTTTACATATCTGCCCCCGGTTCCGCCCCGCATTATGGACAGGCTTACGGAAAAAGACATGCACGATCCCACCCAGTCCAGCCCCGATAGCGCCCGGGTCCGGCTTGCCCCCACCATGGCGCTGACAGCCGCGCAGTCGCGGCTCAGGGACGAGGTGCTGGCGTTCTGCCGCGCCCATCGGGCCGACGGGCATGCCCTGTTCATTATCGAAGGTGATGCCGGCACCGGCAAAAGCCTGCTGCTCAATACGCTGTTCACCGCCATCCAGCACGCGGCGCGCGGGGATGATCCGCATGATCCCCTGCATGGCAGCCAGAACCGGGTGCTGGTCAATCACCCGGAAATGATCAAGCTGTATCGCAACATCGCCCAGTTCCAGCCCTGCCTGCGCAAGAAGGATTTTGAACGCCCGACAACCTTCATCAACCAGATGGCGGGCACGGACAGGCGCGCCGATATCGTGCTGGTGGATGAGGCGCATCTGCTGCTGACCCGCAGCGACCCCTATAACCGTTTCCGGCAGGACAACCAGCTGGCGGAGATCATCCGCCATGCCCATGTGGTCGTGATCGTGTTCGATGCCCGCCAGGTGCTGAAATTCAAGAGCATGTGATGATGCGACCCTGGCCCGGCTGGTCGCGGGGTACCCGGTCGTGACCCGCAGGCTGGACCACCAGTTCCGCATGCACGCCCATGCGGATGTCATGGCGTGGATACGTGCGCTGCGTGATGGCGAACTGCGCCCGCTACCCGCCCCGCAATCCTTCGATTTCCGTATTTATGACGACGCGCAGGCCATGTACGAAGCCATAAGGCGGCGAAACGCGCAGTACGGCATGTGCCGGATGCTGGCGACCTATGACTATCCCTATACCCTGAACGGGCAGGACCATTTCATTACGGAGGGGCGCTTTCACCTGCGCTGGGATCGCGCCATGCCGCAGGCGCGGCTGCCATGGGCCGAACGGCCGGACACGATTGATGAGGTGGGATCGGTCTATACCATCCAGGGATTCGACCTGAATTATGCCGGTGTCATCCTTGGTCCATCCGTAGCCTATGACCCCGCCACGGGCCGCATCGTGATTGATCCCGCGCGGTATGAGGACCGGGCCGCCTTCACCGGGCGCGATGGCGTGGACAACCCCCCGGCCGTGATGGAGCGGATTATCCTCAATTCCATCAACGTCCTCATGACCCGTGGTGTCAGGGGGCTGTATATCTATGCCAGCGATGCCCGGCTGCGCGCCCGGCTGGCGGTATTGTGGCAGGCGCGGCAG
>NZ_BAIO01000236.1 GCF_000613305.1 Komagataeibacter kakiaceti JCM 25156 | reverse complement strand
TCCGCCTGCCCGACGCGCTGAACAAGATCACCGGGCTGACCGGCCGCACCATCGAACTCAAGGTGCAGGATGACACCTCCCTGCGCTCGGTCGATGACAACCCGCGCACGGTGTTCCGCCTGGTCTCCCCCAACAGCGCTGACCTGCAGATGCAGGGCGAAAAGCCGGGCCAGAAACTGGACCTGCCGCTCAGCCGCGCGGACTGAACGAAAAAAGCCCCCGCGCCGGACCGGGCGCGAGGGCTTTTCGGAAAGCCGCATGGGAATAATTCCCTGGGAAGAAACAGTAAAACGTTTCCTGAAGCTTTCTTGAAAAAAGCCTATCTCAGGCAGGGCGCGGGCGTTCAGTCGTGCACATGCGCGTCATGCATGCTGGTCAGAAGGCCGCGCAGCCTGCTGCGCAGTTCGTTCTCACGCGGGACGCTGATGGCCTCACGCAGGCGCAGCATCTGCCTGCGGGCGGCGTAAAGCTGGTCCAGCAGGGACAGCACCACGGGCACGCCTTCGTCATTGACGCCCATTTCATCGCGCAGTTCGATGATCAGGCGGGCCCGCGCCTCGTCAATCTCACGGAACAGATAGTGCCCGCGCGTGCCTTCGGGCCGCAGCCATTCACTGTCGATCCACCCCTGCACCTCCTCCGCCGGCACGTTGCCGATGCGCAGGCACAGGGCTTCGAGCGTGATCATGCCTTGGCCTCCCCTTTCGCCGCCGTCTCACCGGGTGTCCAGTCCTTCAGGAAGGCCTCGAGAGCGGCGTCCACCTTGCCGATGGTGACCTGAAGCTTCACGTACAGGTTGCCCGCTTCCTGCCCGCCATGCGCCTTGACCCCGCGCCCGCGCAGGCGCAGCACGCTGCCGGTGTCGGAGCCGGGGGGCACGTTCATCTTGACCGATCCCGCCGGGGTGGGAATGGTGATGCTGCCGCCCAGAACCGCCGTTTTCAGGTCCACTGGCAGCGACATGCGGATGTCATTGCCATCGCGCGTATAGGTGCTGTCGGGCGCGACCGTGATGGTGATGAGCGCATCCCCCGCCGGACCGCCCTGATGCCCCGGATCGCCCTTGCCGCGCAGGCGCAGCACCTGCCCGTCGGTAATGCCGGGCGGAATCTTGACATCCAGCGTCGTCCCGCCGGGCAGGGTGATGCGTGACGTGCCGCCATTGACCGAATCAAGGAAGCTGACAGTCAGGGCGTACTGGCGGTCGCCCCCCTTCATCGGGCCCTGCGGCCTGCGGCGGAAACCACCACCGCCGCCCTGACCGAACATGGTGCCGAAAATATCACCCAGATCATCTTCCGAGAACTGGCCGCCGCCGTAATGGAAGCCCTGCTGCCCTTCGGCATAATCACGGTAACCACCGCCGCCACCACCAAATCCGTAGCCCTTTTCCTGGCCACTGGCGTCGATTTCACCCCGGTCGAAGCGCGCGCGCTGCGCCTCGTCCGACAGCAGGGCGTTGGCGGCGCCCACGGCCTTGAAATTTTCCTCGGCCACCTTGTCGCCCGGATTGAGGTCGGGATGGTACTTCTTGGCCAGCTTGCGGTAGGCCTTGCGTATCTCATCCTGCTGGCCGTGCGGGCTACGCCGAGTACTTCGTATGGATCCTTGCTCACTTAAAAATCATCCCTTCGTCAGGAACCTGCAAGCCTGGCCACGCCACGCCCATCCCTGAACACCATATATACAGCCTTGCGACCACTCTTCCTTCAATAATGGGAATTGGAAGCAGAAGGGTCAATGAAAGCAGGGGGAAATCTTCGGGTTACCATCCGTGCATGGCTGGCAGGAAAAAATAGCAAAGCAGAGAATTGAGAATAACATTTTTTTGTATTTCTCATTCCAAGAAAAATAAACTATTTCTTCAGAATAATAGAAATATAAAAAGACCCCCTCCAGATGCATGCCGTTTTCCTCACCCTTGCATTACTGACTGTTACCGGGATCAGCAGCCTGATCTCACGCGTGGGCCGCATTCCGGTGCCGCTGCCGCTGATCCAGATCGGCGTGGGCGCGATGGCGGCGCTCGCGGGGCTGAACATCGGCTTCGATCCGGACATGTTCCTGCTGCTGTTCATCCCGCCCCTGCTCTATGCCGACGCCTACCGCATGCCGATGCGCGAGTTCGGGGAACTGCGTAACATCATCGTCATGATGGCGCTGGGGCTGGTGGTGTTCACCACGCTGGTATGCGGCTACTTCATCCACTGGCTGATCCCGCCCATCATGCTGCCCGCGGCCTTCGCGCTGGCCGCCGTCATGTCCCCCACCGACGCGGTATCGGTCGGCAGCATGATCGAGGGGGGGCGTGCCCCCGCGCGCGTGGTGCATATCCTGCACGGGGAGGCGCTGCTGAACGACGCTTCGGGGTTGGTCTGCTTCAAATTCGCCGTGGCGGCGGCCATGACGGGGCTTTTTTCCTTCCAGCAGGCGCTGGGCAGCTTCATCTTCATGTCCACGGGCGGGATCGTGATCGGCATCGTCTGCGCCTGGGCGGCCTGCCGGGCGGAGCATGTGCTGCTGGTGCGCGGCTATGATGACCCGCCCACGCACATCACGCTGGCCATGATGCTGCCGTTCGGCATCTACCTGACCGCCGACGCGCTGCAATGCTCGGGCATCCTGGCCGCCGTGGCGGGCGGCATGACCGTCAAGTTCACCGGCGTGATGAACGAGGCCCGGACCGAAACCCGCCTGAAGGCCACCACGGTGTGGGACATGGTGAACTTCACGTTCAACGCCGTGATCTTCCTGCTGCTGGGGCTCCAGTTGCCCGATCTGGTCACCGGCGGCGCGCAGATCGCGCGCGCGGGCGGGATTTCCCCGTGGTTCCTGATTCTGGCCATTTTCGGCATTCAGGTCATGATGAGCCTGATCCGGTTCGCGTGGATATGGATCTCGATCTCGGCCCGGCGTCTGTTCGCGCATTTCCGCCACCGCAAGACGGTCGTCCCCTCCGCCCGCACCGTGCTGCTGATGACGGTGGCGGGCACGCGCGGGGCGATTACGCTGGCCGCCGTGCTGTCGCTGCCGGTGGTGACGGCGGCCGGCCCCGGTTTTCCCGGCCGTGACCTGCTGGTCACGCTGGCGGCGGGGGTCATCATCTGCTCGCTGCTGCTGGCCAGTCTGGCCATTCCGCCGCTGCTGCATGGCATGAGCGCGGATGAGAACGATCCCGCCCTGCATGAACTGGACATGATGCGCATCGAACTGGCGCAGGTGGCCATCCAGACCCTGCATGCCGAACAGACCGCGCTGGCGCAGAAGGAACTCGACGCCGCCCCCGGCAGCGAGGAAATGGTCGACCTGAAACAGGAAGCCGTTGGCCGCCTGCTGCACGAATATCAGGACACGGTGCGCAGGCTGGACAATTCCCGCGCCGCCGAGGCCAGCATCCGCGCCACCGCCATCCGTGAAAAACGCGCCGAACTGGCCCTGCGCTTCCGCATCATCCGGCACATGCGCGTGGTGCAGAAACACATCAACGACGAGACCGAGTGGACCATCAATCAGGAACTCGACTTCATCGAACAGGAACTCCAGATCGAGGCCCGCTCCCCTGCCCCGCCC
>NZ_BAIO01000237.1 GCF_000613305.1 Komagataeibacter kakiaceti JCM 25156 | reverse complement strand
GCTGACGGCCCCCCGCCCGGCCGGAGCACCCGTGCCAGGGCAGTGATCGGGCACGGGAAGCGGCCTGAACTCCCGCAGTTCCGGCCATACGGAACGGACCGAAATCCAGTTCCACCCTGTCGGCCACGCCATTGGCGAAATAGCGCATGCCCGTCTCGAACATCGGGGCCATGTCGCGCGTGGCGGTATTGTAATAGGCCACATGCGCGCGCACGGCCGCAAGCGGGGCCAGCGCCGTAAAGGACGTGGCGACAGGCGGCGCCTGCCGGCCAAGCAGCAGCACATAGGTGCCCAGCGCGCCGGAATCCACCGTGCCATCAAACAGATTGGGGGAAATCTGCCCCCTGCCCGCCAGCCCGGCCTGAATGATGGCGGCGGTATGCGCAACGGGAAACAGGGTGTTGGCCGGTAGCGCCACGTCATGCGCCACGGGGGCGGTATAATGCACCCGGCCGCCCGCGGGCCCCATCCGCGCTTCCCCCGCGATACGGGGGGCGGGGCTGCCGTTTTCCGTCTGGTCGGCGCGGAAAATCAGGGATGAGCCGTCCTTTTCCTCCAGCACGGCATAATCCGAATCGCTGACCGCTTCCGCCCCGCCGCGCCCGGTGGTGCGCAGGTGCAACTGCTGCTGCGTTGACCATGCCGAACACATGTCGGACAGGACGAAGGTCAGTTTCCCCTCCGCCGTGACCACCTCGCCGCCGCTTACGGCGGAAAGCGCCAGGTCATACACCGCCCGGTGGGCCAGCATGGCGGGCGGCGCGGCCATGGCGCTTCCCCGCCACAGGGCCGCGATCATGACCGCCGCGAGCATGCCCGCCGGGTCATATCGGCCACGGCGTGGCACGAACCGACAGCCCGCCGTGGCCATGTGCTCAGCCCTTCGCCTGACCGGGCTTGGGGCGCGGCAGGTCAAGGGCGAGGGAGAGTTCCTTGAGGCGCTGCGGCTCGACCGGGGCGGGCGCGCCCATCATCAGGTCCTGGCCCTGCTGGTTGAGCGGGAACAGGATCACCTCACGGATGTTCGGCTCATCGGCCAGCAGCATCACGATGCGATCCACGCCCGGCGCGGACCCGCCATGCGGCGGCGCGCCGTAACGGAAGGCGTTGAGCATGCCGCCGAAGCGGGCCTCGACCTCACTGGCCGGATAGCCCGCGATCTCGAAGGCGCGGATCATCACATCGGGCTGGTGGTTACGGATCGCGCCCGAGGACAGTTCGATGCCGTTACACACGATGTCGTACTGATACGCCTTGATGGTCAGCGGATCCTGTGTCTGGAGCGCTTCCATCCCCCCCTGCGGCATGGAGAAGGGGTTGTGGGAGAAGTCGATCTGCCCCGTTTCCTCGTTGCGCTCGTACATCGGGAAATCCGTGATCCAGCAGAAGCGGAAGGCGTTGTGTTCGATCAGGTCAAGCTCGGTCGCGACGCGCGTGCGCACGCTGCCGGAGAAGCGGACCATCTCGTCCCCCTTGCCCGCGACGAAGAACACGGCATCGCCCGCCTTCAGCCCGGTTCTGGCGCGGATGGTCTCGATCCGGTCGGCCTCGAGGTTCTTGGCGATCGGCCCCTTGCCGCCATCTTCCGCGAAGATGATGTAGCCCAGCCCACCGGCGCCGGATTCGCGCGCCCAGTTATTGAGCTTGTCAAAGAACGCGCGGGGGCGGTCACCGGCACCCGGCGCGGGGATGGCGCGGATCTGGCCGCCATCGGCCGCGATGCGGGCGAACAGGCCAAAGCCGGACCCGGCAAAGGCTTCGGTCACATCGGAAATCTGGAGCGGGTTGCGCAGGTCGGGCTTGTCGCTGCCATAGACTTCCATGGCCGTGGCGTAGGGAATGCGCGCGAACGGGGCCTGGCTGACAATGCGGCCGCCGCCGAATTCCCTGAACACGCCTTCCATCACCGGCTCAAGGGTCGCGAACACGTCTTCCTGTGTCGCGAACGCCATCTCGAAATCAAGCTGGTAGAACTCACCGGGCGAACGGTCGGCGCGAGCCGCTTCATCACGGAAGCACGGCGCGATCTGGAAATAGCGGTCGAACCCGGCCACCATGGCCAGCTGCTTGAACTGCTGCGGGGCCTGCGGCAGCGCGTAGAACTTGCCCGGATGCATGCGCGCGGGCACCAGGAAGTCACGCGCCCCCTCGGGTGAGGACGCGGTCAGGATCGGGGTCTGGAACTCCACAAAGCCAAGATCCGTCATCCGCCTGCGCAGGCTCGCGATCACCTGCGCGCGCAGCATGATGTTGCGATGCACCTTCTCACGCCGCAGGTCGATGTAGCGGTAGGTCAGGCGCAGATCCTCAGGGTAGTGTTCGTTGCCCGCCACCTGCAGCGGCAGCACGTCGGCGCTGGACTGCACCTCGATTTCGCGCGCGCGCAGTTCGATCTCACCCGTGGGCAGGTTGGGGTTCGCGGTCGCGCCGTCACGCAGCACGACTTCGCCGGTCACCGTCAGCACGCTTTCCACCCGCACCCGCTCGGCCGTTTCCAGCACGGGGGAACCGGCCGGGATCACGATCTGCGTCATGCCGAAATGATCGCGCAGGTCAATGAACAGCAGGCCGCCATGATCGCGCTTGCTGTGTACCCACCCCGAAAGGCGGGCCGTCTGCCCGGCGTCGGCAGCCCGCAGGGCCGCACAGCTATGGGTACGATAGGGATGCATGCTCTTGTCCTGATTCTACCAGATTCCGGGGGGCGCGGCCTGTTGGTACGCGCCCGGTTGCTGGCGCGACAAAGCCAATCCTGCCCCCACCTGTCAAGGTTATAGGTAACTGCCCGCCCCGCGTGGGCGGGTCAGACGTATTCGGGGAACAGGTCGCACAGGCCATCCGCCGTGGCGGGGCAGCGGCCACGTTCGGTAATCAGCCCCGTGACCAGTCGCGCAGGCGTGACATCGAAGGCCGGGTTGGCCGCGCCGCTGCCATCGGGCACGAGCTGGACGGTGGTGGGCACACCGGCTTCGTTACGCCCCTGTATGTGCGTGACCTCGCGGCCCTGACGTTCCTCGATCGGGATTTCGCGCACGCCGTCGCTTATGGTCCAGTCAATGGTGGTCGAAGGCAGCGCCACCCAGAAGGGCACGCCATTGTCCCGCGCCGCCAGCGCCTTGAGATAGGTGCCGATCTTGTTGGCCACATCGCCCGTGCGGGTCACGCGGTCGGTGCCGACAATGACCATATCCACCATGCCGTGCTGCATCAGGTGGCCACCGGCGTTGTCGGCAATGACGGTATGCTTCACCCCATGGCGGCCAAGCTCCCACGCCGTAAGCGATGCGCCCTGGTTGCGCGGGCGCGTCTCGTCCACCCAGACATGCACGTCGATGCCCCGGTCATGCGCCATGTAGATGGGAGCCAGCGCCGTGCCCCAGTCCACCGTCGCGATCCAGCCCGCGTTGCAGTGCGTCAGGATATTGACCGGGCCGGGGCGCAGGCTGGCCACCTGTTCGATCAGTTCCAGCCCCTGCCGGCCGATGGCCTCGTTCTGGATCACGTCCTCATCGCAGATGCGCCCGGCCTCGTCGTACGCCGCCGCCACGCGCCCGTCGGGCGCG
>NZ_BAIO01000238.1 GCF_000613305.1 Komagataeibacter kakiaceti JCM 25156 | reverse complement strand
CCCGCTCAATCCCCCGCAAAAGGCGGCAATGGCTCCGGCCGCAGGTCGGCAGGCAGGTAAAGGGGATGTTCGGGCCGACCTGACCGGCGGCTCAGGCGCATGGCGCTGACGGTAATGCCATGCTGCTGGAGCATGCGCACGACTTCCGGCCCGCGCGCCAGCAATCCCTTGATTACGGGGGAGCCATAGGCCGCGACAACCATGTCGGCCCTGCGCGCCATGTCCAGCAGGTGGCGGTCGTTATCGGGGCCGACGGGGTCGGGCACTTCCGTCAGGCGTTTCTGGTCGGTGCAGCGATAGGCGAAGGTATTGCCCACCAGAAGCGTGCCGTACCCCCATGCGCGGGCGTAACGCTGGCATTTCGCCACCGTCCGGTCATCGCCATCCTCCGTCGCGACAGAGGGGTTCATCATGAGCCACATGATCGCGGGGCGCGCCGGATCCCATGTGCGGCTCAGGGTATAGCGGTAGCATTTGTCCGGGCCACCGTAGATGGCCTTGCTGACGACATCATCGGCCAGGCGGAGCGGGCGGGAATGGCCCACATGGTGCCGGGCCGGTTGCTGGGTGTTCATGCGCGGTATTCATACGCATGGCCGCGCAGACGTCCAGTCCGCGCGGCCATGTGGCGTTCCGGGTGCTACGGCTTCAGCGCGGCGTGCCGATCTTGTGCGGGGCGACCATCAGTTCGCGGCCCTTGAGCATGCCATCCCAGTACATGACCGGCATGACCCATTCCTTCAGCAGCCATGCAAGGTGGGTGGGCTTGCGGCCATCAAGCAGCCATGTGGCAGGGTGGGCTCCAGCTTGCCGCCATAACCGAATTCGGCCAGCACGATCTTGCCGCGCTCAACCGTAAGCGGGCATGCGCCGTAGCCGTCATAATCGGCCACCATCGGGCGATGGTCCAGTGTCGCCAGCACGTTGACCGCCACGACCGGGGCCTGCACGCGCACGGCGGCCGCCGTCTTGGCGTTGGAAGTGCCCGCCACGTCACCCAGCGCGAAACGTTTCGAACTTGAGGTGGCGCAGCGTCGCGGGGTCAACCGCCACCCAGCCGCCATCGCCCGCCAGCGGGCTGTTACGCACCACATCGGGCGCGCGCTGGGGCGGGACGACATGCAGCATGTCGAATTCCGTCTCGGACGTGGTCTTGGAGCCATCTTCGCCCACGTTCTCGAACGTGGCGACATGGTTCTTGCCGTCCACCTTCGTCAGGCGGGATTTCAGGTGCAGGTCGATATGGTAGCGCTTGATGTATTCCATGAGCGCCGGCACGAATTCCTTCACCCCGAACAGCCCCGGCGTGGCGGTGTGGAAGGAGACGTTGATATTGTCGGCCAGGCCGCGCCGACGCCATGCGTCACAGGCCAGGTACATGGCCTTCTGCGGCGCGCCCGCGCATTTGATCGGCATGGGCGGCTGGGTGAACACGGCGTTGCCGCGCCCCAGCGTCTGCACCAGTTGCCAGGTATAGGGGGCCAGGTCGTAGCGGTAGTTCGAGGTGACGCCATTGCGGCCCAGCGTCTCGCTCAGCCCCTCGATCCCGTCCCAGTCCAGCGTAAGGCCGGTCGCGACGACCAGCACGCTGTAACGGATGGAGGAACCGTTGGACAGGTGCACGAGGTTGGAATCAGGTTCGAATCCGGTGGCCGCCGCCTGCACCCAGTCGGCCCCCGCCGGGATCAGCTTCTTTTCCGACCGGCGGGTCTGGGACTGCTTGAACACGCCGCCACCCACCAGCGTCCAGCCCGGCTGGTAGAAATGCGACCCCGAAGGCTCGATGATCGCGACCGTGATGCCACCGCGACGCTTGAGGATGCTGGCCGCGGTGGACAGCCCCGCCGCGCCCCCGCCAACCACGACGACATCGTAGGTCAGGCCCCGTACGGAACTGGACAGGTTGGGGGCGGATGGATCGGTCTGTGTCATGAAGGATCTCCGTAATCGGATGGAAAAGGGACTCGGTGTCGGGGCGGCAGCGGGCCTGTCA
This sequence comes from Komagataeibacter kakiaceti JCM 25156, assembly GCF_000613305.1. The sequence goes on along the minus strand of NZ_BAIO01000238.1, from coordinate 1,552 downwards.
GGACCTGCTGACCGGGATCTTGATGTAACTTACACCATTATCTTCCGGTTCGGGCAGATTGCCACCACGCATGTTGACCTGCACGGATGGCATGATCAGGTTGGGCAGGGAAAGCGTGGCGTCGCGCGCGGTGCGCATCTGTACGAACGTATTTTCATCCACGCCGTCATGAACGTGAATATTGCCGCGCCGTTCCGCCCCGACGGTGGTCTCCCACGCGTATTCATCGCGCCCCGGGGCCATGTAGTCGTGGCACAGGAAAATCCGTGTTTCCTCCGGCAGGGAAAGGAGCCGCCGGATCGAATGGTACAGCATGCGCGCGTCCCCCCCCGGAAAATCGGCGCGCGCCGTGCCGTAATCGGGCATGAACAGCGTATCCCCAATAAAGGCGGCGTCCCCGATCACATAGGCCATGTCTGCCGGGGTGTGGCCGGGCACATGCAGGGCGATGGCGGGCAGGGAGCCGAGCATGAACCGCGCGCCATCATGGAACAGGCGGTCGAACTGCGACCCGTCGCGCGCGAAGCGGGTGCCCGCGTTGAACAGTTTGCCGAAAATATCCTGCACGCGCATGATCGCGTCCCCGATGCCGAGCTGGCCGCCCACGCGTTCCTGCAGCCATGGCGCGGCGGAGAGGTGATCGGCATGGACATGGGTTTCGAGCACCCATTCCACCTTCAGCTTCTCGGCCGTTATGTAGTCCACGATTTCCTGGGCGAGATCGTGATCGGTTTTGCCCGATGCCGGGTCGTAATCCATGACGCTGTCGATTATGGCGGCGCTACGGGTGGCGGGGTCATGCACGACATGGGTGGCGGTAAAGGTCGGGTTATCAAAAAAAGTCCTGATAACCGGAACATGACCGTTTGCACGGCAGGTCGTGATCTGGCTGGCGGCAGCCGTTATGACGGGGTCTGGCATGGAATGCCTTCCACAGTTTCGAAATTACATAATAAATGTATGTTATGGGATGGGTTGCGTCAAGGCGCGGCAGATGCAAAAGGCAGGACATGAATACTGAGGGCAGCATACCGGCAACCGGCCATGTGATGGACATGCGCCCGTTGCGTATTGGTGACGTGGCGCCGGATTTCCAGGCCCGCACCACGAAGGGCGAGGTGCGCCTGTCTGATTTCCGGGGGCGCTGGCTCGTGCTGTTTTCGCACCCGGCGGATTTCACGCCGGTCTGCACCAGTGAATTCATCGCGCTGGCCCGGGCGGCGGACCGCTTCGCCGCGCTGGACTGCGCGCTGCTTGGCCTGTCGGTGGACAGCCTGTACGCGCATCTGGCCTGGCTGGACGCGATTCAGGACCGCTTCGGTGTCGAGATCCCCTTTCCGCTGGTCGAGGATCCCTCCATGGCGGTGGCCCGCGCCTATGGCATGCTGGACCCCACCGCGCAGAACAGCGCCACCGTGCGCGCGACCTACGTGATCGACCCGGCGGGCACGATCCGCGCCCTGCTGTGGTACCCCATGACCGTGGGCCGCTCGGTAGACGAACTGCTCCGCCTTGTCGCGGCCCTGCGCCGCAGCGACGAGGGCGCGGTCAT
>NZ_BAIO01000239.1 GCF_000613305.1 Komagataeibacter kakiaceti JCM 25156 | reverse complement strand
CAGCAGTCGCGCGCCTGAGGCATGGACCGTCTCGGCAGTCATGCCGCCAAGCTGTTCCGACAGCCGCGCGCTCCAGCGCGCGCGCACCAGATTGCCCGTCTGCCACACGGGCCGCCCCCGGCGTGAGGAACCACCCCGCGCCAGCCCGTGATAGAGCCCGTACTCACCCGTGAGTACATGCACGATCGCGCTGCCTTCCCCATACGGGGTGGCGGAAAGCACAAGGCGGGTGCCTCCCATTCCATCAGGAAGCACCCGCCCTTGCGGAAAACACGGAAACCGGCAACAGGATCAGTTGCCAGCCGCCTTCGCCACCTCGGCGGCAAAGTCGTTTTCTTCCTTCTCGATGCCTTCACCAAGCTGGAAGCGATCAAAGCCGACCAGCTTCGCGCCCGCCTTCTTCACGATCGCGCGCACGCGGCTTTCGCCATCATGCACCCAGACCTGCTCCAGCAGCACGACTTCTTCATAGAACTTGCGGATACGGCCATCGACCATCTTCTCGATGATGGCTTCCGGCTTGCCCGAGGCACGGGCCTGCTCCACCAGCACCGCGCGCTCACGCTCAAGCGCCTGCGGATCGACACTGTCCACATCCAGCGCGGCCGGACGGGTCGCGGCCACATGCATGCCGATCTGGCGGCCCAGCGTTTCCAGCGCCTCGCTGGCGGTCGGGGCCTCAACGGCGGCCAGAACGCCAATCTTGCCCAGACCGGGGCTGACGGCAGAATGCACGTAGTCGCGACCACACCCGAGGGCACGCTCAGCACGCGCGCGCGGCGGATGGACATGTTCTCGCCAATGGTGGCGATCAGGTGCGTGAGTTCATCGGCAACGGTGCGGCCGCTTTTCAGCACGGCGGCCTTCAGCTTTTCCAGATCGTCGCCAACCTTCAGCGCCGCATGGGCCACTTCGGAAACGAAGTTCTGGAAATGCTCGTTACGGGCCACGAAGTCGGTCTCGGCGTTGACTTCGACCATGGCGGCCTTGTTGTCGGCCTGCGCCACGCCAACCAGACCTTCCGCCGTAACGCGGCCGGACTTCTTGGCCGCGGCCGAAAGGCCCTTCTTGCGCAGCCAGTCGATCGCACCTTCAATGTTGCCCTCGGCTTCCTTGAGGGCCTTCTTGCAGTCCATCATGCCCGCGCCGGTCTTCTCACGAAGTTCCTTGACGAGAGCTGCGGTAATTTCCGCCATTATCCTGATACTCCTCACGACAGGCGCACGCCCCGCCATCCGGCAGGGCGTGTCCTTGCTGTGTCAGTCGCACCGCGCGCCATGCGGCGCTGCGGTGCAGGGTGTTATTCCGCGCTTGCGGCGGCTTCCGTCACGGCTGTTTCCACCGCCGGGTCGATGGGCAGTTCCTCGGCCGCGCCGAAGTCCTCGCCCGATGCACCCAGCTCGGCGGAGATGCCGTCGAGCACGGCGGACGAAACCAGTTCGCAATACAGGGCAATGGCGCGGATCGCGTCATCATTGCCCGGAATCGGGAAGGTCACGCCACGCGGGTCGGAGTTGCTGTCCAGCACCGCCACGACCGGGATACCCAGCTTGTTGGCTTCCTCGACCGCCAGCTTTTCCTTGTTCGTGTCGATCACGAACAGGATGTCCGGCAGGCCGCCCATTTCCTTGATCCCGCCGAGCGAACGCTCCAGCTTCTCACGGTCGCGGGTGATGTCCAGGACTTCCTTCTTGGTCAGGCCCTGGGTGCCGTTTTCCAGCATCTCATCAATGCCGCGCAGGCGCTTGATCGAACCGGTGATGGTCTTCCAGTTGGTCAGCATGCCGCCAAGCCAGCGGTGGTTGACGTAATACTGGCCGCAGCGCTTGGCCGCTTCCGCCACCTGGTCGGCCGCCGCGCGCTTGGTGCCGACGAACAGCACGCGCCCGCCACCGGCCACGGTGTCACGGATCGCCTTGAGCGCACGGTCCAGCATGGGGACGGTCTGCTGCAGGTCGATGATGTGGACCTGGTTGCGCACACCGAACAGGAACGGCGCCATGCGCGGGTTCCAGCGGCGGGTGTGGTGACCGAAATGCACGCCCGCTTCGAGGAGCTGGCGCATGGTGAATTCTGGCATTGCCATATCGGATTCAATCCTTTGTCTGGTTCATCCTCCGTGAAGCACGCCCGTTCCCGGACACCAGAGGTATTGGCTTCACGTGCGAATTGGCCCCACGCGCGGGGCCGTGGCGGGATATGGCTGTTTTTGGCGCGGATTGCAAGCACCGTAATGCAGGCGCACGATCGTGATGCAACCTTGCCGCGCATGCCCGGTTGACCTGTCGGGGAAAGCGACCCGGAATCATGGCGTTCCCATACCCCATCCCGGGATGCTACCCATACTCCCCGCCCTCAACGGATAAAGGACTGAACTGCAATGACAATCACGAAATATGGCACGGCGCACTGGTCTGGCGGGCTGAAGGATGGCAAGGGCGAGGTCTCGACACAGAGCGGCGCGCTCGAACAGCAGCCCTACGGCTTCAATACCCGTTTTGAAGGCCGCGCCGGCACCAACCCCGAGGAACTGCTGGGCGCCGCCCACGCCGCCTGTTTCGTCATGGCGCTGTCGGGCATCCTGGGTGGCGCGGGGCTGACCGCCACATCAATGGAAGCCAAATCCGCCGTCGTGCTGGAAAAGCAGGGCGAGAGCTTCGCCATCACCAGCGCCCACCTGACGCTGGAGGCCGAAATCCCCAACGCGACCGAGGAACAGTTCAATGAACTGGCGCAGAAGGCGAAGGCCGGTTGCCCGGTCTCGAAGCTGTTCAACGCCACGATCACGCTGGAAGCCCGGCTCACGGCCTGAACAAACGGGCGGGACGGGGTGCTACGGGTTCCCCACCTGCCCCCGATGACGCAGCAGATGGTCGGCCAGCACGCAGGCCATCATCGCTTCCCCCACCGGCACGGCCCGGATGCCCACGCACGGGTCATGCCGCCCCCGGGTCATCACATCGACATTCTCCCCTTCCCGCGTGACGGAGGGGACGGGAGTCAGGATCGAACTGGTGGCTTGACCGCGAAGCGCGCCACGACCGGCTGCCCGGTCGAAATCCCCCCCAGCACGCCACCCGCATGGTTGGTTTCAAAGCGCAGTTTACCGTTTTCCATGCGCATCGGGTCGGCGTTTTCTTCTCCCGTCAGGCTGGCGGCGGCGAAACCTTCACCAATCTCCACGCCCTTGACGGCATTGATGCTCATCAGCGCCATGGCCAGATCGGAATCGAGCTTGCCATAAACCGGCGCGCCCAGACCGGCGGGCACGCCCTCGGCCACGACCTCGATCACCGCGCCGATGGAAGAACCTTTCTTGCGGATGTCCGCCAGATACTCCTCCCATACCGGCAGCATCCCGGCATCGGGGCAGAAAAGCGCGTTGGTGCTGGCCAGATCCCAGTCCAGCCGGTCACGGTTTATGGCATGCGGGCCAACCTGCACCAGCGCGCCGCGAATACGCACGCCATCGCCCAGCACCCTGCGCGCCACGGCGCCCGCCGCCACGCGCATGG
>NZ_BAIO01000240.1 GCF_000613305.1 Komagataeibacter kakiaceti JCM 25156 | reverse complement strand
AGTAGCGCGAATACCCCGCATGCAGCGCCGCCCCCTTCCATGCGCGCCAGACCACGTTAAGGCGCGGACTAAGCTGGTGCTGGTCGGTATATTCGCCCACGCCATCAAAACGCAGGCCGTAATTGAGGGTCAGGTTGCGCAGCGGCCGCCACTCATCCTGCGCGTACAGGCCATAGATGTCGCCCGTGCGGCCATTGCCGGTGTGAATGCTGACCATCCGGTCCTGCGCGTCGAACACCGTGGCGTCGGCCTTGGTTATGTTGCGCTCGGCAAAGACCTGAAAACCGAAACGCAGGGTATGGTCGGGCCGCAGCCGCCATGTCACGTCGCTCTGGGTGCCGGTGGACATGACCGAGCGTTCGGCATGCTGGCTTATGCCATATAGGCCAGATCGCCCCCATTGGGGTCAGGGCTGTAGCCGAGGCTGCTGTAGCGGGAAAAGACCGATGTCTGGAGACTGAACGCCCCGATGTCCTTCTGGAGCGACAGGATCCCGAAATCGGTAATTTCCTTCTGCCGTTCGTTCAGGTCGCCACTTTGCGGCGCATGGGGCAGCAGGCTGCTGTAATCATCGCCAAACAGGGGCTGGCCGGCAATATTGGGCAACTGGTACTGCGCGTTCGAAACCCCGGCGATCAGGCTGATCCGGGTGTTCTCATCCACCGTGTACCGCAGATGCCCGAGGAAATGGTACTGGTTGCTCAGGTCATGCGGCGCGTTGAACGACGGGGTCGTGTTCTCGATCCCCACCCGGTCATGCACGTAATCGGCGGTCAGGAAATAATCCCACTTCCCGTGCTGCCCGCCATACTGCGCGGAGGGAAAGAAGTAATCCCGTGCACCGCCGTAAACCGAGATATTGCCGCCTTTGTTGGTCGCGCCGTTCTTGGTGGTGATGTCCACCACGCCCGCCTGCAGGAACCCGTATTCGACCGGCAGCGCCCCGGTGGTGAGGGAGAGGTTATCGGCAAAACGGGTCATCAGCGTCTGGCCGAACACATTCATGCCTTCGGGTAGCTGCACGCCGTCCAGGCGGAACTGCACCTCGTTATGGTCGCCGCGCACATGGATCTGCCCGTAGCTGTCCTGCGCCACGCCGGGGGCCTGCAGAAGCACGCTGTTCATGCCCGCGTTATCCCCGCCGGGAATGGTTTCAAGCGCCTTGCGGCTGAAGGCGTGGACCGTGGCCCCGGTGGAGGGCTGCAACTGCAACCGCGCCCGGTCCAGCCGGGCCGTGACCGTCATGGTTTCGGGCGCGGAGGAGGAGTGCGTCAGCCCGTCCTCCCCTGCCTGCGCGGGGGTGGAGGTGGGTGGGGTATCGGCCACCACGGTCTGCGCCATGGCGACCGTAAGCGGGGTCAGGCAGGTCATGGCCGCCAGCGCGGCGGGAGAGAGGGGATGGGGGAAAAACCATAAACGTTTCATGGCGCGGCGGCCTCGCATCCGGTGTGGAGAAATCAGGAGGCGCAGCTTTATTTGGTACAATATAACATAACAACACGAAAATGTAGGGCGCGCGCGCCAGCACGCCATATGTTGCCTGTCTGCAACATATGGCCGCACGAATCCGCGCCCCGACCTGCTGGCCGGGCGTTGGAAACACAGGCCCGGCCCCGGATCGCGGGGCAGGCGAAATCGTATGGTTGGATCAGGAAACGGCGCGCCATGCGGGCGCGCCGCCGGGTCATGCCCCGTCGGGTCGGGTTTCCATGGCCAGCGGCGGCAGGCGCGACGCATCGCGCAGATAGGCGTTGAGGAACGTGCGCACGGCGGAGCGGGCGATAAAGTCGATATGCGCCTGATCCGTATTGACCGGCAGTTGCAGCCGCGCCCGCGCCGCGATGCGGGTCTGGCACAGGGCATAGAACTGCTCGGCCGCGAAAACGGGGTCGGGAATATTCAGCACGCCGGCGTCATTATGCTGCATGAGCCAGGCTGCGAAGATGTCGATGGCCTTCTGGGGGCCATGGGCCCAGAACGTCTCGGCCAGGGTGGGGAATTTCGCGGCTTCGGAAATGATGATCCGGTTGAGCATGAGCGACAGCGGCGATGTCTGCAGCCCGATCATGGCCGCCGCCAGATGCTCCAGAGATTCCGTAAGGTTCGCCCCCTCATCTATCCGCCGGAACAGCAGGGGCAGCTTTTCGCACGCGCACTGTTCCACAAAGGCGGAGAACAGCGTGGCCTTGCTGTCAAAGTAATTATACAGCGTCCCCTTGGACACCCCGGCATCACGCGCGATGCCGGACATGCTCGCGCCCTCATACCCCTTTTCGGCAAAGACACGCGCGGCACCGGCCAGTATCTGCTGGCGCTTGGCGGCGGAGGCACCCGAGTGCGGGCCGTCATGCACCTGCGTCCTGCCTGAATGGTCTGCCGTGGTGCCCATTGAAATCATCCTGCTTCCGTACTCGGTGCGTACTTTCGATTGACCCCGTGTGGAAAGCCGATAGGCTAGGGGACTGACCGAACTGATCGGTCATTCATGCCATGGTAGCGAAACCATGCCATGGAGAACAGATTTATATTAACTGTTTCAGGGACAACAGGGGGCCGGGTTGGTAGGCAGGGGAATTTCATGGCGAACGGCGGTGGTCGGGTTGTCGGTCATGACCGCCGGGTGTGCGGTTGGCCCGAATTTCCACAAACCCACCCCCTGGACACCCAAGCAGTACGGCGGCCCGGACCGTATTCAGGCCGCAACCGGCGCCAGCGGCAGCCCTGCGCAGGTTGCAAGCCAGACCACCCCCGATGATCCCGACACCGCATGGTGGAACGTGTTCCATGATGCCGAACTGACCAAACTCGAACAGCGCGTCGCGACCGATAACCTCGATGTCCGCCGCTATGCCTACCGCATGGCCCAGAGCCGCGCGGAACTGCGCATCGCGGGGGCCGAACGCTACCCCGCCATGTCCGCGACCGGATCCTACGCCCGCCAGCAGTACAGCACCAAGATGCTCCAGCGCATCGTGACCGATGTGGAGAGCGACCCGCAACTGAGCAACAACCCCGTATTTTCCCAATACGCCCCCCCCGCCCGGCGAGGCCAAGATCCCGCTGTTCAACCAGTGGCGTGACAGCATCGACGCGACATGGGAAATCGACCTGTGGGGCCGGGTGCGCCGCCAGTACGAAGCCGCCACCGCCGAGACGCAGGCCACGAACGAAGCCCGCCGCGCCATCCTGATCTCACGCCAGTCGGAAGTGGCGCGGGACTACATGGAACTGCGCAATACGCAGCAGCAGTTGCGCATCGTCATGGAAAACCGCGATGTGGCGAAATCCCTGCTGGACCTGAACGAGCAGCGTTACGCCAAGGGGCTGTCGAGCGACCTGGAGGTGGAACAGGCCCGCGCGCAGTACACGGACACACTGGCCCGCCTGCCACAGCTTGAGCAGCAGCTTGTCGCGCAGGTCAACGCGCTCAGCCTGCTCATGGGCGAGCCGCCGCGCGCCCTGTCCGATGAACTGCTCGACGCCTCCGCCATACCGCCCGTGCC
>NZ_BAIO01000241.1 GCF_000613305.1 Komagataeibacter kakiaceti JCM 25156 | reverse complement strand
CAGGTCGCGCACGTGGCGGTCCATGAACGGGCCTTCCACCGGCACGTCAAGCAGGCGCGCGCTGTCACGCGGGCGGGCCGGGTGGTCGGCGATCCGTTCGGGGGGGAGCGTGAAATCGAAATCAGAAACCAGATCCGTCATGCGGCTCCTTTACGGAATCCGCACGGCACTTGCCAGCCCGAACTCCCACCTTTCGCCGCCACGTTCCCGGTCGCTGGCCGCCATGCAGGCTGATATTGGACAGAAGCGGCGGGGGAAGCCAGAATGGAACGGCAATTCCCGCAGGGGAATTTTTCATCCCATAGCCAAGGAAGAAACCATATGTCCTATGCCGCACTTGATGCCGTACGCATTACCAAGGCCTGCAAGACGGCCCTGCATGTTCTGGAATCGGTTGGTGAAGAGGACCGTAACGAAGTCCACCAGCGCAAGACGCTCATGATCCAGCGGATCGAGCGCTGGCCCGCGCCGCCGCCGAAAGCAAGAATGGCGATCAGGCCATTACCCTGACATCGGAAGAATTCTGGCTGATCAGCCAGAACTGGTAAGCCGCCCCACGCGGAAAACAGGAAACCGATATGACCTTTACACTGACAAGCCGCTGCTTCCACGAAGGTGACCGCCTGCCCGAAGCGCAGGTGTTTGACGGAATGGGCTATTCCGGCGGCAACATCTCACCCCCGCTGGCATGGCAGGACCCGCCCGAGGGCACCAGAAGCTTCGCCATCACGCTCTATGATCCCGATGCGCCGACCGGGTCGGGCTGGTGGCACTGGGTGGTGATCAACATTCCCGCCACCGTGTCCTCCCTGCCCGCCGGGGCCGGATCGGGCGACAACAACCTGCCCGAACCCGCCGAGATGACCCGCACCGATTTTGGCGGGAACGTGTATGGCGGCGCCGCCCCCCCGCCGGGGCCGGAGCATCACTACATCTTCACCATCCATGCGCTGGACATCGAACGGATCGAGCTGCCCAGCGACGCCTCCGGCGCCATGGTGGGTTTCGTCATCAACCAGCATTCGCTCGGGTCCGCCACGCTGACGGCGGTGTACGGCAAAAAACCGAAATAAGCCGCATGGGCCTTTTCAGGGCAGGCAGGCGGTTTCCGGTTCTTTCATGCGCGAAGAACCGGGAAACCGCCCGGCAGACCGAACCGGCGGCCTATCCCTGATAGGATGCGATCTCGATCAGGTTGCCGTCGGGATCGTGGCAATAGACCGATGTGACCGGCCCCAGCGCGCCAAGGCGGGCCACCGGTCCCTCGGTCACCCGCACGCCGCATTTTTCAAGGTGTTCGACCACGTCAACGCTGCTGACGGCGGTGATGAAGCACAGGTCGTTCGTGCCGGGCAGCGCGTCTTCCGCCGTGACCCACCCTTCGGCCCCATGGGGGCGGAGGTTGATTTTCTGCCCCCCGAATTTCAGCGCCGTGCGGTTGTTGCGGCCATATTCCTCCCGCTCCATGCCCAGCACGCGCTGGAACCATGAAGCCGAGACCTCCAGGTCACGCACACTCACCACAAGATGGTCAAGACGATCGACGGTAAAACGCATGGCGCTCACAAACCTCCGGTGTGTCCGGCCCAACGGATGGACCGGACGGACCCAAGGGTCACGTTCAGCCGGTCAGGCCTTCGTAAAAATCATTACCCTTGTCGTCGATCACGATAAAGGCGGGGAAATTCTCGACCTCAATCTTCCATACCGCTTCCATGCCCAGCTCGGGGTATTCCAGCACCTCGACCTTGCGGATGCAATCCTGCGCGAGACGGGCGGCGGGGCCACCCACGGAACCGAGATAGAAGCCGCCATATTCCTTGCACGCCTCGCGCACCGCGCGTGAGCGGTTGCCCTTGGCCAGCATGACATAGGAACCGCCCGCCTTCTGCAGCATGGCGACATAGCTGTCCATGCGGCCCGCCGTGGTCGGCCCGAAGGAGCCGGTGGGCATGCCTTCGGGCGTCTTGGCCGGGCCTGCGTAATAAACGGGATGATCCTTGAGGTACTGGGGCAGTCCCTCGCCCTTTTCCAGCCGCTCGCGGAACTTGGCGTGCGCGATGTCGCGCGCGACGACCATCGTGCCGGTCAGGGACAGGCGCGTGCGCACCGGATACTGTGACAGCTTGCGCCGGATTTCGTCCATCGGCTGGTTCAGGTCGATCTGGACCGCCTCGCCCTCCAGGTCGTTATCCGTGGTTTCGGGCAGGAAACGCGCCGGATCGGTCTCGAGCTGCTCCAGAAAGACGCCATCGGCGGTGATGCGCGCCTTCACCTGCCGATCCGCCGAGCATGAAACCCCGATGCCGACCGGCAGCGACGCCCCATGGCGCGGCAGGCGCACAACACGCACGTCATGGCAGAAATACTTGCCGCCAAACTGCGCGCCAATGCCCATGTGCTGGGTCAGCTTGTGGATTTCCTGCTCCATCTCCAGATCACGGAAGGCGTGGCCCAGCGGGCTGCCCTGCGTGGGCAGGCTGTCAAGCCAGTGGGTGGAGGCGAGCTTGACGGTTTCCAGATTCTGCTCGGCCGACATGCCGCCAATCACCACCGCGAGATGGTAGGGCGGGCAGGCCGACGTGCCCAGCGTTCGGATCTTGCCATCCAGCCATTTCAGCAGGCTGGCCTTGTCGGACAGCAGGGCGCGCGTTTCCTGGAACAGGAAGGTCTTGTTGGCCGACCCGCCGCCCTTGGCGATGAACATGAGATCCATCTGCTCGGCATGGTAATCCCCCGGCGTGGCGGAGATGTGGAACTGTACCGGCAGGTTGGTGCCGGTGTTCACTTCCTCGAACATGGAGACCGGGGCCATCTGCGAATAGCGCAGCGAGGTGCCGGTATAGGTGTCGTACACCCCGCGTGAGAAGGCTTCCTCCTCGTTACCGTCCACCCATACGCGCTGGCCCTTCTTGCCATAGACGATGGCCGTGCCGGTATCCTGGCACATCGGCAGCACGCCGCCCGCGGCGATGCAGGCGTTCTTGAGCAGGTCCATCGCCACGAAGCGGTCGTTCTCGGAGGCTTCGGGATCCTTGAGGATGCTGGCGAGCTGCGCCAGATGCGCCGGGCGCAGCAGGTGCGCCACGTCGTTGAAGGCGCGCGCGGCCAGCGCGGTCAGGGCCTCGGGGCGGACATGGACCACCGTGCGCCCACCAAGGACCGAGGTGGTAATCCCCTCGATCTCCAGTTTCTTCCACGGGGTCGTTTCATCATGCAATGGAAAGAGCGGGCCATAGACAAATGGCTTGCGCACGGGTGCGGATGCATTCAACGGACGGTCTCCTGCCTTGTCCCCCGGATTGGTTCCGGGTGGCGGCGTTCAGGTATCAAGGCGCGCCCGGCGCATCCGGGCCACCGGATGGGAAATGTGGCTCAGCCCGGCCCCCCCGGCCCACGCTTGCGGAAGGCGGCGAGACTGACGACCTGCGAACCTTCGCCCTTTTCCGCGTCCTCCGTTCCGCG
>NZ_BAIO01000242.1 GCF_000613305.1 Komagataeibacter kakiaceti JCM 25156 | reverse complement strand
CGCCGCGCGCTCACGGCCCTCGCGCACCGACATCCGCGTGCTGCGCATGACGGCCCGCCGCACATGGCGCTTTTTTGAAACCTTCACCACCCAGGCGGACCACATGCTGCCGCCCGACAATTTTCAGGAAGATCCCTCCCCGGTGCTGGCGCGCCGCACGTCGCCCACCAATATCGGCCTCTACCTGCTATGCACCGCCAGCGCGCATGATTTTGGCTGGACCGGCCTGGCCGATACGGTGGCCCGGCTGGAAGCCACCTTCGCCACGCTGGAAACCATGCCCCGTTACCGGGGGCATTTCTACAACTGGTACGCAACCGACGATCTCAGCCCGCTCGATCCGGTCTATGTTTCCAGCGTGGACAGCGGCAATCTGGCGGGGCACCTGATCGCGCTGGCCAGCACCTGCCAGAAATGGCGCGATAACGCCCCGCAGGCCGATACATGGCGTGAAGGCATCACCGACGCGCTGAACATCGCCATGACCGACCTGACATTTCACAATGGCGCGCGCCTGACCAATACGGTGCCCGAACGGCAGCTGCTGCGGCTGCTGACGGGACTGAAAAACGCCGTCCTGTCCACGCGCGACGGGTCGGAAGCGCAACTGGCCAGCCTGCACCGCCACGCGACCATGGCGGCGGAACATGCCGGACAGATGCACCCCACCCCACCCGGGGGCAACAGCGACGGCATTGCCGACCGGCTGTTCTGGGTATCGGCCCCCCTGCGCACGCTGGAAAGCCATCTGCGCGACCTTGATGGCGATCTGTACGCGACCCTGCCCGCCCGCCTTGATACGCTGGCGCGCCGGGCGCGGGAAATGGCGCAGGAAATGGATTTCCGTTTCCTGTGCAATACATCACGCAAGCTGCTGTCCATCGGTTATCTGGTGGCGGAGGATGCGCAGGACTCCAACTGCTATGACCTGCTGGCCTCCGAAGCGCGTCTGGCCGTGTTCTTTGCCATAGCCAAGGGCGACATGCCCGCGCATGACTGGTTCCGGCTGGGGCGTTCGATCACACCCGTAAAAAATGGCGCGGCGCTCGTCTCATGGTCAGGTCGATGTTCGAGTACCTCATGCCCTCGCTCGTCATGCGCGCGCCGATGGGCAGCCTGCTGCAACAGACCAACGCCCTGATCGTGCAGCGCCAGATCGCCTACGGGCAGGCGCGCGGCATTCCGTGGGGCATTTCGGAATCCGCCTATAATGTGCGTGATCTCGATTATACCTATCAGTATTCCAATTTCGGGGTGCCGGGGCTGGGCTCAAGCGTGGACTGGGGCTGGATACGGTGGTGGCCCCCTACGCCACCATGCTGGCCGCCATGGTCGACCCGCAAAAGGCGGTGGCCAACCTGTACGCGCTGGACAGAACCGGCGCGCTTGGCCGCTACGGGCTTTACGAATCCCTCGATTACACGCCTGACCGCGTTCCGGACCACGGCACCGTCGCGATCGTGCGGGCTATATGGCGCATCACCAGGCATGTCCATCCTGGCCGTGGCGGATGCCATCATGAACGGGATCATGCGCACCCGCTTTCATGCCGATCCGGTCATCGCCTCGGCCGAGCTGCTGTTGCAGGAGCGCGCGCCCCGCACCGGCGCCGTCGCCCGCCCGCTTCCATCCGAAGGGGATACCCAGCCCGTCATGCGCGCCCTGCCCACACCGGCGGGGCGTTATCTGGAACGCGCGGATACGGCGGAACCGGTCACGCACCTGCTCTCCAACGGGCGTTACACGGTCATGCTGACGGCGGCGGGTTCGGGCTACAGCCGATGGAACGGGCTGGCCATCACGCGCTGGCGCGAGGACGCCACATGCGATGACTACGGATCCTATATTTACCTGAAAAACCGCAGGACGGGACAGGTCTGGTCCGCCGGGGCGCAGCCAGACGGCAGCCCGCCCGATGAATACGCCGTCGCCTTTCACGAAGACCGCGCCGAGTTTGGCCGCCGCGACGGGTCACTGACCACGACGCTGGATGTTCTCGTCTCGGCGGAGGATGACGCCGAAGTCCGCCAGCTTTCGCTGTACAACAGCGGGAGCGAGGTCATGGATATCGAGATCACGTCCTATGCCGAACTGGCCCTGCTGGCGCAGAATGCGGATCTGGCGCATCCGGCCTTTACCAAGCTGTTCGTCCAGACCGAGTATATGCCCGCCTTTCGCGCCCTGATCGCGACCCGCCGCCGCCGCACCCCCGATGAAGCGGAAATCTGGGTGGCCCATCTGGCGGTATGTGATGGCGAAATCGAGATCGAGACCGACCGCGCCAGCTTTATCGGCCGCAGGCAGACCGTTCACCACCCCGCCGCCATGGCGGGCATGACTGGCCTTTCGGGCCGTACTGGCACCGTGCTTGATCCCGTCTTTTCCATTCGGGTTTCCACCGCCATCCGCCCCGGCGCACGGGCGCGCATCGCATTCTGGACCATGGCCGCCCCCAGCCGCACGCTGCTGCTGGACATGATCGACAGGCACAAGGACCATACCGCCTTCGAGCGCGTGCGCACGCTGGCATGGACACAGGCGCAGGTCCAGTTGCGCCATCTGGACATTCCCGCCGCCATGGCGGATCTGTTCCAGCGCCTGGCGGGGCATATCGTGTTTGCCGGTCCCGCCCTGCGCGCGGGGTCCACCGCCATCGCCAGGGGGGCGGGCGCGCAGCCCCTGCTGTGGGAACAGAGCATTTCGGGCGACCTGCCCATTCTGGTCCTGCGCATACGCGAAACGGCCGATACCGGCATCGTGCGCCTGCTGCTGCTGGCGCATGAATATTTCCGGCTCAAGCAACTGCCGGTGGATTTCGTCATCCTGAACGAACATCCCTCGTCCTACCTGCAGGAACTGCAGGTCACGCTCGACCATATGGTGCATGCCGTCCCACGCGGGGCCGCGGGCAATGCGGGTTCCGTGCGCGTGCTGCGCGCCGACCTGCTGACCCCGGCGGTGCGTAACCTGATCCTGTCCATCGCCCGTGTCGTTCTGGTGGCCGAGCACGGGCTGGCGGAACAGCTTGACCATGCGCAGGCACCCGTCACGCGCACTTTCCTGCCCACGCTGGGGCCAGGCCATGCAGCCGCCTCGGCCTTTTCCGTGCCGCCGGTGCCGGAGCTCGAATTCTTCAACGGCCATGGGGGCTTTGCCGAAAATGGGCAGGAATACGTGGTTGTCCTCGGCCCCGGGCAGAATACGCCCGCGCCATGGATCAATGTCATCACCAACGCGACGTTCGGCTTTCAGGTCTCGGCGGAGGGCAGCGGCTATACATGGTCCGTCAACAGCCGAGAACACCAGATCACGCCATGGTCGAATGACCCGATCACGGACCATGTGGGCGAAATCTTCTATTTCCACGATGAAACCACCGGCGCCCTGTGGTGCCCCACCGCGGCGGTGCGTCGCGACCGCGCCGCGACCTATGTGGCGCGCCGATG
>NZ_BAIO01000243.1 GCF_000613305.1 Komagataeibacter kakiaceti JCM 25156 | reverse complement strand
CCTGCCGGTAGGCCAGCGTTTCGGGGAAATGCTGGCCGGTTTCCAGGAACAGGACAGGCACGGCGGGGTCGATTTCCGCCGCCAGCGCCAGCATGACCGCGGATTCCGCCCCGAAGGAGGACACAAGCGCGATGCGCCCGCGCAGCCGCGTCAGGGCGACACGAAGCACATCGGATGCGTTCTCGCCTGCCTGCTTCAGTTCGGCCACAATATCCGCGTTGATGCGCATAATCTTCCCCACACCGGATTTTACACTAGGTTACGGCGTTCTTTCCCCGCACACCTAATCCCCGCCGGGCGTAAAATCAAGGGATCGTGCCGCATTCATACACTTTTATCCGCATATTGCGGGCATGTACCCCGCGCCGCGCGCGCGACGGGGTGGGCGGGGGTGGATCAGCGGCTCATGAGCACCGCGATGTCACTGTTTTCCAGCACATGCCGCGTCACGCCGCCCAGGATCATCTGCCGCAGGCGGGAGTGGGAATAAGCGCCCATCACCACCATGTCCGCCCCGAACGCATGGGCCGCCGCCATCATGTCCTCGCCCACGGGGCGGTAATCACTCCCAAATTTGTGAATAGTGGCGTCGATGCCGTGCAATGCCAGATACGCCGCCACGTGCCGGGCATCCGGGCCGGGGCGCTGATAGGCGGGGCTGTACAGGATCTGGACGGCTTCGGCCCGGCGGATCAGCGGCATGGCGTGATGGATGGCGGACGCCGCCTCGGACGTGCCATTCCAGCCGATGCAGATGCGCAGGCCAAGGGTGGCGGGCGGGGCGGGCGGTACGATGATGACGCCGCGGCCACTTTCAAACAGCACCGCGTGCAGCGTGTCGGACGAGGCGACATCGCCCTCCGGATCCGGTTGCCGCACGACAACGATGTCCGAAAGCCGCGCCTGAAAGGCCACCACGCTGCGGGTATGTCCCTTGTGGGCGATGAAGCTGGCGGTCGGGCCTCGCGGCGCATCGGGCGGCGCGGGCGGGGCGTCGCCGGTCAGGACGGGAATATGCGCGTGGCGGGTGAAATCATGGAACAGCCTGCGCACGCCCTTGAGGTTGGTGGCGCTTTCCTTCAGCGCCGCGCTGATCATGTCCTCCATCATCGCGCCCGACAGGCCTTCGCCCATCAGGGGGCCGATTTCCTGCATGTCGGCGCCCACATGCAGGACGGTAAGATGCGCGTCGAACATGCGTGCGACCTGACCACCCACGTCCAGCGCGCTTTCCGCGTGGTTCGTACTACCTAGTGGCAGCAATATACTCCGCACGCACATCGGCACACCTCCGCTTTTCGTCCATCGGGGCCGGTGGACAGCTGGCCCCTGCTTTTCAAAAACGGATCAGGTCACGTTAAGTTCTGGATTTACGGATAAAGCCGCTGCGCGTCCCAGCCTTCGCCCCGCCGGTCCCACACCACCCGGTCATGCAGGCGGTAGGGGCGGTCGTGCCAGAATTCGAAATGCTGCGGCACGACACGGAAGCCGGTCCAGTTGGCGGGGCGCGGAATGAACGCGTCCGGATCGGGGTAGCGTGCTTCCAGATCCGCGATCGCCTTTTCAAATACGGCGCGGTCCGGCATCGGGTGGGACTGGTTGGAGGCAATGGCGCCAAGCGCGACACGCGGCTGCGGCTGGCGAAATAGGCGTCGGCCTCGGCCGGGGTGACGGGTTCGACCGGGCCTTCTATACGGATCTGGCGGCGGATGCTCTTCCAGTGGAACAGCAGCGCCGCGTGCGGGTTGGCCCTGAGGTCATCGGCCTTGCGGCTGTTGAGGTTGGTATAGAACACGAAGCCACGCCGGTCCGCCCCCTTGAGCAGGATCATGCGGACCGAGGGCCTGCCATCCGCCGTGGCCGTGGCCAGCGCCATGGCGTTCGGGTCGTTGGTTCATGCGCGGTTGCATCACGCATCCATGCGTCGAACAGGTCGAACGGGTCCGCATCGGGTTGATAAGGGGAAGGGTCATGAACGTCAGGTTCCGCATGGCTGTCTGTCTCGTAACCGGCCGCGCGGAAGCCCGTCGGAGCCGCCATACGAAACATATGGAAACATAAGGTAAGTTACCGCGTGGCGAATAATCGCTACAATTACGGTACTCGGCATCTTGTCCGAAACGGCGGCTTGTGCAACCACGAGGCCAAAATTTCATTCGTCACTTAATCATTGAGGAAACCAGCATGTCAGACGGCGCGCCCAGAATCTCCGCCAAGGGAACACTGATGAAAGGGAAGCGGGGACTTGTCATGGGGGTTGCGAATGACCGCTCGATCGCATGGGGCATCGCGCGCGCCGTGGCCGAGCAGGGGGGCGAACTCGCCTTCACCTATCAGGGCGAGGCGCTGGGCAGGCGCGTGCGCCCGCTGGCGGAATCGGTGGGCTCGACGCTGGTGCTGCCCTGTGACGTGAGCGATGACGCCGCCATCGACGCGACCTTCGCCGCAGTTGAAAAGGAATGGGGCAAGATCGACTTCCTTGTCCACGCCATCGGCTGGGCCGACAAGCAGTTCCTGCGCGGGCGCTATGTCGATACCCCGCGTGAGGCATTCCTGAAGGCGCTGGATATTTCGTGCTATTCCTTCACCGCCGTCGCCCGCCGCGCCGCCAGCATCATGAACCCCGGCGGTTCGCTGCTGACGCTGACCTATCTCGGCGCGGAGCGGGTCATGCCACATTATAATGTAATGGGCGTGGCCAAGGCGGCGCTGGAGGCGTCGGTGCGCTACATGGCGGTGGATCTTGGCGGGGACGGCATCCGTGTCAACGGCATCTCGGCCGGTCCGGTCATGACACTGGCGGCCAACGGGATCGGGGATTTCCGCTATATCCTGAAATGGAACCAGTACAATTCCCCGCTGGAGCGCAATGTCTCGCTGGAAGAGGTGGGCGGCGCCGGGCTGTACATGCTGTCCGACCTGTCGGGCGGGGTGACGGGGGAAATCCATCACGTCGATTCCGGCTACCACATTGTCGGCATGAAAAACCCCACCGCGCCCGACATCACGGTCGCGGGTAACTGAGCGCGGGAAGTCTGCCTTCATGTCGTATAATACCTTCGGCCATCTGTTCCGCGTCACCACGTGGGGGGAAAGTCATGGCCCGGCCATCGGCTGCGTGATCGACGGTTGCCCGCCACGTATCGCGCTGGACGCGGCGGACATCCAGCCCTGGCTGGACCGCCGCAGGCCCGGACAGTCCCAGTTCACCACGCAGCGGCAGGAGGTCGACCGGGTCGAGATCCTGTCCGGCGTGTTCGAGGGGCAGACAACCGGCACCCCCATTTCCCTGCTCATCCACAATACCGACCAGCGCTCGCGCGATTATGGCGATATCGCCACCCGCTACCGCCCCGGCCATGCCGATGTCGCCTATGACATGAAATATGGCATCCGCGACTATCGCGGGGGGCGGGCGCTCCTCGGCGCGG
>NZ_BAIO01000244.1 GCF_000613305.1 Komagataeibacter kakiaceti JCM 25156 | reverse complement strand
GGCCCCGCTGCCGCTGCGGCTGGCATGGTGCGATTCGCGCCGGGATGAATTCGGTCCCGTCATTCCCCCCGGTGTCATGGTGCATGATGATGGGGACTGGGAAGGACTGGTGGCCGGCGCCCCGCCGGGATCGGGCGCGCTGGTCCTGACGCAGAGCCACGCACTTGACAGCCTGATTGTTGCGTCCATCCTCGAACGGGATGACTTTGGTTATGTCGGGCTGATCGGCTCACGGACCAAGCGCCGCCGGTTCGAGGCGGGATTCCGCCAGATCGGCCTGTCGGAAGATCGTATCGCCACCATGATCTGCCCGATAGGGGACCGGGGCGTGCGCGACAAGCGCCCCCCCGTGATCGCGGCCCTGGTGGCGGCGGAAATTGTCACGCATTTCCTGCACCGGGGGCAGGCGGATGGTGACGTAGAGGGGGGTGACGAGACCTGATGAGTGATCCGCTGGCCCGCACGCCGCGCATGATGCGCCTGCACGCGCGTGGCATTTCCTATTTCAATGCCGTGCGGGAATGCCGCTCCATCCGCGAGGCGGCGCGACGGCTCAACGTTACGCCGTCCGCCCTGACGCGCCAGCTTGCGCAGATGGAAGCCGAAATCGGCGCGCCGCTGTTCGATCGCCTGCCCGATGGCATGGTGCTGACCGAAGTCGGCACCATCATGGCCCGCCACATCGTGACCGTGATGCAGGACGCCGCGCGGACAGAGGAGCAGATCAACGCGCTCTCCGGCCGGCATGACGGGCGGCTGCGCATCATGGCGGTGGAAGGCATCGCGGGCCAGCTCCTGCCCGCCCTGCTGGGGCGGATCATCGCGGCCTTTCCTTCCGTTGAACTGCATGTGGAGGTGGGCGCGCCCAAGACCATCGTCTCGGCCCTGCAGGATGGGCGGGTTGACCTTGGCATCGCGTTTTCGCTGGCGCTCTATCCCGAGCTGCGGCGGGTCGCGGTGGCGCATTTTCCCGTGGGCGCCGTCGTGCGCGCCGATCACCCGCTGGCGCATCTGCGCACCGTCACCATAGAGGAATGCATCGCCTACCGGCTGATCCTGCCCACGCGCACCCTGTCGCTGTACCGGGTAATGGAACCCATGCTGCGGCCATGGCAGGACCAGCTCAATGTAGTGCTGCATACCGGCTCCATCGAACTGACCAACCGCATGGTGCAGGCCGGGGTGGGGCTGGCGTTCCAGTCCCCGCTGGCGATAGACGTGCAGCCCGGGCAGGAGGAACTGCGCCATGTGCCGCTGCGCGATACCCGCGCGGTAACGGATCTGGGGGCCTATGTGCGTGAATCGCGCTGGCTGCCGCCGCTGCTGGAAACCGTGATCGAGGAACTGCGCCTGGAACTGCGCCGCGTGCAGGGTGTGAGTGACGAGCGGGTGGTCTGACATGCGTTGCATTTTGGGCAACGGAACGGTCAAATCATTATACTAGACGAAACACCCCCCGACCTGATTAGATTT
Organism: Komagataeibacter kakiaceti JCM 25156; assembly: GCF_000613305.1. Next base: position 1,954 of record NZ_BAIO01000244.1, on the reverse strand, counting down.
ATACATCACGGTGCGGTTGGGGGAAAAGCCGCGGAGCGTCGGGGGACGCCGCGCGGGACTGCATCAACAACATGAACATTAAAGACGGGGATCCGCATATGGACACCATTACGCAGGCGACAGCCGGGGGGCTTGCAGCACTGGATGCGGCAGTGCGCCGGGATCTGGACATTATCCGCTATCCCCGCAAGGAATGGACGCCGCAGCTTGAGCGCAACGGCCAGCGCGTGCTGGACGTGGCCATTATCGGCGCGGGGCAGGGCGGGCTTGCCACCGCGTTCGCGCTCAAGCGGACCAACGTGACCAACGTCCGGATTTTCGACCGCGCCGCCAAGGGGGGTGAAGGGCCGTGGATCACGTTCTCACGCATGATCACGCTGCGCACGCCCAAATACGTGACCGGTCCCGACCTGGGCGTGCCCTCGCTTACGCCGCGTTCGTGGTACGAAGCCCGTTATGGCGCCGAAGCATGGGAAAAGCTGGATAAAATCCCGCGTGAGGAATGGCAGGACTACCTTGACTGGTACCGCGACATCCTCGACCTGCCGGTCGCCAACGACCATGATTTCACGGGTGTGACATGGGAAGACGGCCTGCTGCGCCTGAGCTTCCGCCGCCCGGATGGCTCGACCCACGTGCATTATGCCCGCAAGCTGGTGCTGGCCACCGGCATCGAAGGCTGCGGCACATGGTACGTGCCCGAGTTCATTCGCGACAACCTGCCCCGCGCGCGCTACGCCCATACTTCGGAAAACATTGATTTCGAGGCGCTGAAGGGCAAGCGGATCGGTGTTCTGGGGGCCGGTGCGTCGGCGTTCGATAACGCGGCGACGGCGCTGGAAGCCGGTGCGGGCAGCGTGACACTGTGCCTGCGCCGCAAGGAAATCCCGTCCATCAACCCGTATCGCTGGATGGAAAACACCGGGTTCCTGGCCTACTACCCCGCCCTGTCGGATGAGCTGCGCTGGGGCTTCATGCGCCGGATTTTCGAACTGAACCAGCCGCCGCCGCAGGATACGTTCTGGCGCTGCCGCCGGCACGAGAACTTCTCCTACCGCACCGGCTGCCCGTGGACGGGCGTGCGGATGGAAGGGGACGAGATCGTGGTCGATTCGCCCGATGGCGAGATGCGCTTCGATTTCGTGATCATCGGCACGGGCTTCGCGACCGACCTGTCGCTGCGTCCGGAAACGGCGTCCTTCGCTCCGTCCGTCGCCCTGTGGGGCGAGCGCTACACCGCGCCGGAAGACTGTGACAGCGCCGTGCTGAAAACCTATCCCTACCTGGGGGATGCGTATCAGTTCCTGCCGCGCCGCGCGGATGATCCGCTGGCGCCGATGCTGGCCAACATCCACAACTTCACGTTCTCGGCCACGCCGAGCATGGGTCTGTCGGGCGCGTCCATCAGCGGCATGCGCTTTGGCGTGGAACGTCTGGCGCGCGGGATCGGGCGTGATCTGTACGTGGCCGATGGCAAGCAGCATCTGGAAAGTCTGCTGGCCTATGACGTGCCGGAACTGGTCAGTCTCGACCCGCCTGTTGCATGATACGTCCCGGGTAGATTTATCCATTCGGGAGGAAATGAACAGATGAGCAGCGCAGAACGCGTTTCACCTCCCGCGCCGGGTATGACCGGCGCGGGGGGGAATGATGACCGCAAGGTTCCCCCAGTAGCCGACATGGCGCGGATTATCGGCCTGTCCATTCCGGCGGCCTGCATGCCCGATGTCGTGGCGAATACGGCGCTACTGCACGGTTATGCCGACCTGCTAGGCGGGTTCGCGCTGCCCGATGACTGTGAACCAGCCTATGAGTACCAGCCATGAACGCGCCCGTAACCCCCATGGCGGGCGCCGCTGGCGCTGGCGGCTGACATCCGTGCGCGCCGCCGCAGCGCGGTATCGGTCGTGACGGGTGCCATCGCGGATATCGAGATTCGCGATACGCGCTTTAA
>NZ_BAIO01000245.1 GCF_000613305.1 Komagataeibacter kakiaceti JCM 25156 | reverse complement strand
TGTGGCCGGTCTCATCCATCTGTGTCGGCGCGATCCGGGGCAGGAGGCTGGCGGCGGGGCGGAAGCAGGAGTGAGCCAGCCCCATGGGGCGCAGGATGTGCCCGGTGGCGTAGGCTTCCAGCGGCTGGCCGGTCAGTTTTTCAAGCAGGAAGCCAAGCGCGAGATAATTGATGTCGCTATAGATGAATTTCTGTCCCGCGGGCAGATCGGGGCGGCTGTTCATGGTCAGGCCGCGGGCCTGATCGTGGCCCTGCCACGGCTGCGTAAGATCAAGGTCGGGGGGCAGGCCGGAATAATGGGTCAGCAGGTGCCGGATGGTAATGTTCCCTTTTCCCCCGGTGGCGAATTCCGGCAGATAGGTGCTTACGGGGTTATCCAGCCCGATCCGTCCTGCTTCCCATAACTGCATGATGCACGGCGCGGTAATAAGGGATTTGGTCAGCGACGCCATGTCGAACACCGTGTCCCACGTCATGCGTTGCGCCACGGGGCTTATGGCGCGCTGGCCATAGACCGCGCGGTGCAGGACGCGGCCATGCTGGCCTATCGCACAGACAACGCCCACGGTTTCATGCGTGCTGACCGCGCGGCGCAGCCTGTCGTCAACGGCGCGCATGTCCAGCGTCTGCCCCCGCCCCGCGCGGGGCGCGAAGGCGGACAGGATCATGCCCGTACCCGCGATTATTGCCCTGCGTCGTGTCGGCGGCGGGGCGGCAGGGCGGTGGGGCATGATTTGGATCCTGACAGGGCGGAACGGGATGTCACCCTTGGGGCAGGAGACAGGCCTGTCATTATAGAAGAAGGTGCTGGCGCGGCATAACGGCATGTTTCCCGCGCGTGCCGGAAGGGCTTTGTGATACCCTGTGCCAGCTTTCCCTGGCACGCGCGGGCCATGCCGCAGGGGCTTCCAGCGAGTGCATGCGTTGCGTGCATGACATACCGGGTGGCAGTTTTGGCTGGTATGCTCCCTTCAGAATGGTGAGGACGCTCAGATGAACAACTATTTTGATGACGGTGACGCACATGGTGAGGAAATCGGTGATGAAACCACCACGCTGATTCAGGAAATCATCAATGCCCTGGAAGCGACCCTTTCCACCATGAAGGAAACCGACTCCGCATACGCGCGGCTGTGCGAAGCCGCGGACAAGGCCGACGCCCTTCAGAATATTTTAAGGACCATGTAGCTGAAGGGGAATGTTTTCATGCCCCGGATGCCGGAACCGCCCGGCCCCGATACCCGTCATGCCCGTTATCAGGCGAGCCGGTGACGGACGGAACAGAAATGGCCTGTTTTCAGGGAGGGCGCCATTTTCTGCCCTTCCCGTTACGGGAAAGGACTGGAGGTCTGGGCGGGAATCGAACCCACATTCGCGGATTTGCAGTCCGCTGCATCACCATTCTGCCACCAGACCTCAGCGGCACAGGGGCTATATCCGCCGAAATGTGCGGCAGGTCAAGCCGCTGTGTGCAGGTTTCCCATTGTTCCCCTGTCAAAGCGGCGCATAAAGTAGGAAAAACGCCGGGAAAATATCGCCCGTCCCCTCGGGCGGTCGAGTCACGCCCCATCAGGCACAGTGTTTCAAGGAAGTATTATGGATAAGACAGACCCCGATTATGCGCCGTTCGATTTCGTGGCGGCCAGACAGCGCATGGTGGATGCACAGGTCCGTCCCTCGCAGGTCAGTAATCCGTCCGTGATCGCCGCCATGCGCGCCCTGCCGCGCGAACTGGCCGTTCCCGATTCACTGCGCGCCTTCGCCTATGCCGATAACAGCCTGCCATTGGGGGAGGGACGTTACCTGACGGAACCGCGCGTGATCGCGCGCATGCTTCAGGTTTCCGAAATCTCGCAGGGGGAGCGGGTTCTGGTGGTGGGGGCCGGCACCGGCTACCTGGCGGCGCTGCTGGCCACCATGGATATGGATTTGACAGTCGTCGCACTCGAATCGGAAGCCCGGCTGGCCGAGATCGGCAAGGCGCTGTGCTTCACATGGGCCCCGCAGGTTCACTGGCGCGAAGGCGCACTGGCCAAGGGCGCGCCAGACGACGCCCCGTATGACCTGATCCTTATTGACGGCGCGGTCAGGCAGGTTCCCCCGGCGCTGGTGGAGCAACTGCGTGAAGGCGGGCGGATCATCGCGCCCATCTGCCGCGATTCGGGCGTGACATCGGTCTGCCGGGTGCTGGGCACCCCGCAGGGCAGCGCGGCGCAGCCCCTGTTCGACGTGGCGGTGCCGTTGCTGCCGGAACTCGAGCCCGCGCCCGCCTTCGTTTTCTGATCCCGGCGCGGTTAACGCCCGCGCAATATCCTGCCGTTAGATTCGGTACGCCGGAACATATGTTTCCGTATGGCGTATCGGTCGGCGGGGGAATGAATGACGGGCAGATGGGCGATCGGCGCGGGTGGGGTGGCGCTCCTGTATTGCAGTACGGCGCTGGCGCGGGTAGCGCCTGATGCCCCCATGGGGCCGAAATGCCCACAACGCTGAAGGGCGCGCTGGCGCTGGCCTACCTGACCAATCCGCTCCTGCGGCAGGAACGCGCCACCCTGCGCGCCACGGATGAGCAGGTGCCCCAGGCGCTGGGCGGCTGGCGGCCCACCATTACCGGCAGCGCCAGCATGTCCTACTATTCCGGGGCATGCGCATGGCCCCGACGGCGGGTGAAAACGGTTACGCCCGGCAGTATGACAGCCCCGGCTATGCTGGCGGGGTCAGCATCACCCAGCCGCTCTATACCGGCGGCAGGACAACAGCCACCACGCACAAGGCCCGCCACGCCGTCATGGCCGAGCGCGCGCGCCTGATCGCCGCCGAACAGCAGGTGCTGGCCGATGTGGTCAACGCGTATGTCAACGTGGTGGAAGACCAGCAGATACTGGGCATCGACATCAACAACGAGCAGCTTTACGCCACCCAGCTCCATGCCACGGAACTGCGGGCGCATGGCGGTGAGTTTACCCATACCGACGTGGCTCAGGCGCAGGGCGCGCTGGCCAACGCACGCGCGACAAGACAACTGGCCGAAGGCACGCTGCAGGCCGATCGCGCCACCTACCGGCAGGTCATCGGCTGTGACGCGCCGCCCGATCTGGTCCCGCCCCAGCCACTGGTTCTGCCCCTGCATGCCGAACAGGACGCCATGACACAGGCCGTGCAGAACAACCCGGAGGTGATTGGCGCGCTGTTTGATGAAGCTGCGAAAAAGGACGCCGTGGGCGTGGCCTTTGCCGCCCTCATGCCCACCATCAGCGCCGAGGCCGCCTATACGCACGCCGTCAATCAGGACGAAGGCCGCTCGCTGGAGAATGATAAATACGCCATGGTCAGCGCCAGCATGCCGCTGTACCAGGGCGGCGGCGAGTACGCGAGCGTGCGCATGGCGCGCCAGCAGGTGGCGGAAGCGACCCATACCGTGGA
>NZ_BAIO01000246.1 GCF_000613305.1 Komagataeibacter kakiaceti JCM 25156 | reverse complement strand
CCGCATGGCGCAGGCCACCGGCATCCGTCCCGCCCTGCCCGCCGCGCTGGCTGATCTGTACGACCGCCCCGAGCGTTACAGTGTGGTTGCGGCGGATCTGACCGTGATTGAGGACAAGGTGCGCGCCGCCGTGCTTTCCAACGCGAACTGAACCTTTTTCCTTCCATTTACGCCAACAAGGGGCGGCACAGGCACGATCCCGCGCCGTGCGGCCCGCAGGACCAGCATGACCGACCTGATCAATGTGACCCGACTGGACTCCGGCCTGACCATCGTGACCGAACGGATGGAACGGGTGGAGACCGTGTCCCTCGGGGCGTATGTCGCCGCGGGCACCTGCAATGAAACCGCGCAGGAAAACGGGGTTTCCCATTTTCTGGAACATATGGCCTTCAAGGGAACCGGCACCCGCACCGCCATCGGCATCGCGGAGGAAATCGAGAATGTCGGCGGGCATATCAACGCCTACACCGCACGTGAGCATACGGCCTATTACGTCAAGCTGCTGAAGGAAAACCTGGCGCTGGGCGCGGATATCATCGGGGACATCCTGACCCATAGCAGCCTTGCCGCCGATGAGCTGGAGCGTGAGCGCGGCGTGATCTTGCAGGAAATCGGGCAGGCGAACGACACGCCCGATGACATCGTGTTCGACCATTTTCAGGAAACCGCCTTCCCCGACCAGCCCATGGGCCGCCCCACGCTGGGCACGGAAGCCGGTATCCGCGCCATGTCGCGCGCGACACTGGTCAACTACATGGGCACCCACTACACGGCGGGAAACACCATTGTCGCGGCAGCGGGAAACCTTGAGCACGCCCGCGTGGTGGATCTGGTGCAGCAGCATTTCCATGACCTGCCCACCGGGGTCGTGCCCCCGCAGCCCACCGTGCAGTACGTGGGCGGTGAGTTCAGCCAGGAGCGTGAACTGGATCAGGCGCATATCGTGCTGGGGTTCCCCTCCATGCCCTATGGCGATCCGGACTATTATCCCGCGCTGCTGCTGTCCACGCTGCTTGGCGGTGGCATGTCGTCGCGCCTGTTCCAGGAAATCCGGGAAAAACGCGGGCTGGTCTATTCTGTCTATTCCTTCAACGCTCCCTTCCGCCAGGGCGGGCTGTTCGGCATCTACGCCGGAACGGGGGAGACGCAGGTGGCCGATCTCATTCCCGTAACGCTGAACGAACTGGGCAAGGTCCGCCACACGGTCACGGCCGCCGAACTGGCGCGGGCGCGGGCGCAGCTCAAGTCCTCGCTGCTCATGTCGCTGGAAAGCACGGGCAGCCGGTGCGAACAGCTTGCCCGCCAACTCCAGATTTTCGACCGTCTCATCCCCACGGCGGAAACCGTGCGCCGGGTTGACGCCGTCACGATCGAAGACGTGCAGCGCGTGGCGACCCGCATCTTCAGCGGCAGGCCCACGCTGACATCGCTCGGCCCGGTCCGGCACCTTCCCTCGCTCGACAGCATTACAGGGGCACTGGCGGCATGAGTACCGACCCGATTGACCAGATCTCCACCCTGATCGCGCGCGCGCGCGCCGCCGGGGCCGATGCGGCGGACGCCGTCTATATCAGCCGCACGGCGCATGGCGCGCAGGTACGCAATGGCCGGACGGAAGACCTTGAACGCTCCGAAACATGCGATCTGGCCTGCGGGTGTTCGTGGGCCAGCGCGCGGCCATTGTCTCGGCCACGGCGCTGGATCCCACCCGTTTCGACACACTGGCCGAGCGCGCCGTGGCCATGGCCCGTGTCGTGCCCGAGGACCGTTTCGCCGGGCTGTGCGCGCAGGCCGAAACCGGGTTTGTCGACGCCACGGGACTGGATCTGTTCGACCCCACCGAACCCACGACCACCGACCTGATCGCCCGCGCCCGCGTGGCGGAGGATGCGGCGCTGGCGGTCAGGGGCGTTTCCAACAGCAATGGCGCGTCGAGCAGCTTTGGCCTGTCGGACATCATCCTCATGACATCCGCCGGTTTTTCGGGCCGGTACGCCCGCACCAGCCATTCGGTTTCCGTCAGCACCGTGGCGGGGTCCGGCACCGCGATGCAGCGTGACTACGACTATCATTCCGCCGTGCATCTGTCGGATCTGGAAGATGCCAGCCTGATCGGGCGGCGCGCGGGGGAACGGACCGTGGCGCGGCTCAACCCGGTGCGTCCGCGCACGGGGCGCATGCCCATCGTGCTGGACCCGCGTGTATCGACCAGCATGCTGAGGCACCTGTCGGGCGCGATCAATGGCGTGGCCATCGCGCGTGGCACGTCCTTCCTCAAGGACGCGATGGGCAACCGCATCATGCCCGCGGGCATCACCATTATTGATGACCCGCGCCGGGTGCGTGGCACCGGCGCCCGCCCGTTTGACGGCGAAGGCATGCTGAGCGCGGCCAATACGCTGGTGGAAGATGGCGTGCTGAAAACATGGGCGCTCGACTCGCGCTCCGCCCGTCAGTTGGGCCTGAAATCCAATGGCTGCGCCAGCCGGGGCACATCGGGACCGCCCTCACCCTCACTGGGCAACATGTACATGACGCCGGGCAGCCTGACGCCGGTCGCCCTCATGGCCGATATTGCCGAAGGGATTTACATCACCGAGATGATGGGTTCCGCCATCAACGGCATTACCGGTGATTACAGCCGGGGCGCGGCAGTTCATGATCCGTGATGGCGTGCTGGCCGAACCGGTTGCGGAACTGACGGTGGCGGGCAACCTGAAGGATATGTTCCTGCGGCTGGTCGCGGCCAATGACCTGACCTTCCGCCAGTCCACCAACGCCCCCACCATCCGTATTGATGACATGATGATCGCCGGGGCCTGAGAACCGGAAACCGCCTTTCCGTGATTTCATGTTTCTGTAAGCCTATGCCCCCTGTTACGGGGGCATGGGCTTACTTATATCTGTAACAGCGGCCAGATCACGGACGGGCCGCACGGATAAAGATGGTTCCGACACAGGATTGCAGATACCCTGACCCAGATGAAAAAAATTTCTCCGCGCACAACGCCGCGTAAAAACTTCGCCCTTGCCGCCGTCGCCGCCCTGACCATGCTGCCGCTGCTGGCCCAGCCCCATGTGGCCGATGCCCGTGCGGGGGGTGGCTATTCCATGGGTAGCCGTGGGGGACGCACCTATAGCGCGCCCGCGCCATCCCAGACCGCGCCCTATGGCGCAAGCCCCTTCCAGCAGACGATGACGCCACGCCAGATGCCCGGCTACGGCTCACGCATGCCGTTCGGGGCGGGTGGCGCCATGGCCATGGCGCGGCCCCGCCACCCGTTCATGAACGGGTTCATGGGCGGGCTGATCGGCGCGGGCCTGTTTGGCATGCTGTTCGGGCATGGCATGTTCGGCCCCGGCATGGGGGGGAGCGGCTTCCTGGGCCTGCTGATCCAGCTGGCGC
>NZ_BAIO01000247.1 GCF_000613305.1 Komagataeibacter kakiaceti JCM 25156 | reverse complement strand
CCGGTCAACCGGGCCACCCAGATGCGGGCCTGAACGGTATGGCCCGGCTCATTGGCGGCGGGCGCGGTGAAATCCCCCGCCAGTTCCGCGCCCGGTATCAGGCCGCAGCCCAGTTCCTCACGTATTTCGCGGTGCAGGGCCTGCTGCGGGGTTTCACCCGGTTCGGGCTTGCCGCCCGGCAGCATGAAAGCCGCCGTATCGCGCTTGCGCATGACCAGTACCCGCTCACGCACGATCACCGCCGCGCAGACAACCGTAATAAGACCCGCCATACCCTGTGCCTTTCTGGTGAAGTTTCCTACTTGTCGCCCCCCTTGAGCGGCGACATGAGGAAACAGAAGGGTACGACAAGCAGCGAGCCGACGCCAAGGATCATGAAGACCTCGTTATAGGCCAGAATGGCGATCTGCCTCTGGAATTCCCTGTACAGCCGCCCCATCGCCACGTTGTTGACCGCCGTTTCGGCATATCCGCGCGCAATCGCCACCGCCCGGCTCTGGGCCAGATATTCCCGGAACGGCTGGTGATAGGGTGTCATCCAGTGGACCATCTGGTTCTGGTGCGCCTGACGGATTTCGGTCACCATCGCCGTCGCACCCGAAATGCTGAGCGAGCCGAGCACGTTGCGCGCCATGCTGAACAGGGCCGAACCATCGGGGTTCAGTTCGCGCGGCAAGGTGGCGTAGGTGATGGTCGAGATCGGCACGAACAGGAAGGCCAGCGTGGCCGTCTGGCTCATGCGGAACATCACCAGATGCCGGAAATCAAGCTGCGGCACCAGTTGCGCCGACCAGAACATGCTTGTTCCCATCAGGAAAAAGCCGCACGCGATGATGTAGCGCAGTTGCACGAACTTCATCGCGATGCCGACCATCGGGATCAGCACGATCACCGCCAGCCCGCCGGGCGACAGGATCAGCCCGACAGCGTGGCCGTATAGCCCATGACCTGCTGGGAAAACTGCGGCACGATAATGGCGGAGGAATAGAGCAGCGCCCCCACCGCCCCCATGAGCCGGTGCCCACGGCGAAGTTCCGGTCCCTGAACACCCGCAGGTCCACCGCCGGGTGCTTGCAGCGCAGCAGCCAGATGACCGCCCCCCCGATGCCCAGAACCGCGAGGATGGCCATGATCACGATGATGCGCGAGCCGAACCAGTCCTCGTCCTCGCCACGGTCAACCGCCACTTCAAGGCAGCCGAAACCGATGGTGATGAGACCGATGCCGATGAAGTCGAGCGGCGCGCTCTGCTTGCGCGCCCATGGCGGGTCATCCACGACGATCGAGACCGCGATGGTGGCCAGGATGCCAACCGGCACGTTGATGAAGAACACCCACCGCCACGAATAGTTATCCGTGATCCACCCCCCAGCGACGGGCCGAGAACCGGGGCGACCACGGTTGCGATGGCGGTCAGGCCAAAGGCCGCCGCGCGCTTGCTGGGCGGGAACGTGTCCAGAATGATGGATTGCTGGTTGGGCTGCAATCCACCGCCGAAAAAGCCCTGCATCAGCCGGAACAGGATCAGTTCGGGCAGGCTGGCCGAAATGCCGCACAGAAAGGACGAGAGCGAGAACATGGCGATGCAGATCAGGAAATAGCGCTTGCGCCCGAACAGCTTGCCAAGCCAGCCCGAGATCGTCAGCACGATCCCGTTGGCCACGAGGTAGGAGGTCAGCGTCCACGTCGCGTCGTCATAGGTGGAGGACAGGCTGCCCGCGATATGCGGCAGCGCCACGTTGACGATGGTGGTATCCAGAATTTCCATGAAGCGGCCACCGTCACGATCACGGCGATCAGCACGGATTGTGCTTCGGCTTCCAGTCAGTCCCATCAGCCGGGGTGGAGGCCGCGGCGGGCCCGCTCATTCTGTGTGGACCGTCGGCTCGACCGACAGGCCGAGCGACAGCGGCACATCCTGGCGCAGCCCTTCGTCAATCAGGATCTTGACCGGCACGCGCTGGACGATCTTCACGTAGTTGCCGGTCGCGTTCTCGGGCGGGAAGGCGCTGAACGTGGCCCCGGTGCCAAGCTGGAGCGAATCCACATGCCCCTTCAGCCGCAGGAACGGATAGGCGTCCACCGCTATGTCCACCTTCTGGCCGGGGCGCATGTGGGTCAGCTGGGTTTCCTTGTAGTTGGCCACGACCCAGACCTCCGGCTCGACAATGGACAGCATGGTCTGGCCCATGGAGACATAGGTGCCACGCTCGATATTGCGCTGCGACACCCAGCCATCATGCGGGGCGCGGATGACGGTCCATTCCATGTTCAGTTCCGCCTCGCGCAGTTTCGCCGCGGCCTGCATCACCTGCGCTTCCTGCTGCGAGACATGGGTGGCGGTGCTGGAAATGTTGGGAATGACCGGCTGCGCGATTTCAAGGTTGCCCTGCGCCTGGAGCACCTGCGCCTTCGCCGCGTTCAGGGCGGCGGTGGCGTAGTCGATGTTCTGCTGCGATGTCGCCTCACGCGTTACGCCATGCTGGCGGCGGTAATCGGTCTCGGCACGGAACTGCTGCGCCTGCGCGGCCTGAAGCTGGCCCTGCGCCACCATGAGACGACCGGGGAAATCCTTCTTCGCCACTTCCAGCATCAGCGTGGCGTTGCTTGCCTGCGCGCGCGCGATTTCCAGCGCCGCCGACGCCTGGTCACGCTGGGCGCGCCAGTCACGGTCATCAATCCGGGCCAGGATGTCGCCCGCATGCACGTACTGGTTGTCGTTCACCAGCAGTTCGGTCACGTAGCCATGCACATGCGCCGCCACCGGCACGGCGCGCCCAGCGGTGAAGGCGTCGTCCGTCTCGACCTCGTTACGGTGCAGGAACCAGTAAATCCCGCCCAGAAGCACGACCAGAACCAGCCCGCCAATCAGGATCAGCTTGCGCCGGGGGGAAGCCGCTTCCTGCTTTTCCTGTTTTTCCTGTCCGTTCCCGTCATCGTGCGCGGCATGTCCGTCTTCGGGCGCCTTACCTTCGTCCACGGCCATCTGGTTCCCTCATCCTCACGTTGGTTGCAGCCCCTGATCCTGTCATTCCGCGCATTGACCGAACGGGTCGGTCAATGCATGGCACGAAGCCTGCCATACTTCAACCGCCATTACCGCCTTACCCGTACATTCCACGTGGCTTAAAGCGTAAAGGCCTGATTATGGACCATGCGGCATACAGGCCGTTTTCACGCATCAGGGCCTCATGCGTGCCGCATTCCACGGCGCTTCCCTCCGCCATGACCACCACGAGATCCGCCGAACGGACGGTGGACAGGCGGTGCGCCACCACGATGGTGGTGCGACGGTGGCGCAGGCGGGCCAGGGCCTGCTGTATGATGGCCTCGCTCTCGCTATCGAGCGCGCTGGTCGCCTCATCCAGAAGCAGCACGCGCGGGTTGCGCAGCAGGGCGCGCGCCAGCGCCA
>NZ_BAIO01000248.1 GCF_000613305.1 Komagataeibacter kakiaceti JCM 25156 | reverse complement strand
TGATCCTTGGCCCGCTGACCGCCGATGAAACGATGCAGGCCGCCGCTGTGACAACGCCCGTCAGCCGTGCCCATGCTGGCGCTGACCAGCGACATGTCGGTGGCGCGGCCCGATGTGTGGACACTGGGCATCGCGCCGGAGCAGCAGGTGCGCCGCATGGTCGCGCTCGCCATGCAGAAGGGCAGGCAGCATTTCGCGGCCTTCCTGCCCGATAACCGGCTCGGTCACGCGCTGGGGCAGGCGCTGACGCAGGTCTGTGAGGAAAACGGCCTTCAGGCCCCCAGATCATGTTCCATGACGGCACACAGAACACGATCACGGCCAACCTGAACACGCTATCCGCCTATGACAGCCGCATCGCGACCGTGCCGCAGCCCGACCCGGCGGAAAAGGCGGCCAACAAGACCGTCGAGTCGCTGCCAGCATCCGAGGCGCTGGACCCCATCCACCCCGATGGCGCATCCCCCCTGCCTCAGGCCACGCAGGACAGTACCACGCTGCCGCCGCCGCTCAATATCTCGCAGGACATTCCGCCCGCGCCGTTCGATGCGCTGCTGCTGGGGGATACGGGGCTGCAACTGGGCATGATCATCAACGCGCTGGGGCAGATGCATGTGGACAGCGCGCATGTGCAGATCATGGGGCCGGGGCTGTGGGGCGCTTTCGCCAGCAAGCTGTCCGCGTTGCAGGGGGCCTGGTACGCCGCCCCTGATCCGGCCAGCCGTCAGGCCTTCATTCAGCAGTTCATGGCCGCCTACCATCACATGCCCACGCCACTGGCGGATCTGACCTATGACGCGGCGGCGCTGGTGAAGACGCTGGACCAGAATCGCCCGGCAGGCAGCGCCAATGGCTATTCGGTGCAGGCGCTGACCCGTCCCGATGGTTTTGGCGGGGTGGATGGCGTGTTCGGCCTGATGGAAGATGGAAAGACCCGGCGTGACCTGGCTGTATTCCAGATCCTGCCCAGCGGGGGCGGTGTCATGATCGCGCCCCCCGCTGGCAAGCTGGGCCATGACGGTAATTAGAGGCTGTTTGAAAGCAGCCGATTGATAAAAGACAATAAAGGTTTTCGGGCGTCGCCTTTTTTCAAAAAGGCGGCCTTCCCTCAAGCTTTTTAAAAAAAGCCTTTCCCAAAACTTCCTTATGATTACAGGACGTTTCGTGGAGTGGCCGTTACAAACAGTCTCCTGGCCGGAAAACCCTGTTGAAAGTATCAGGCCGCGGCGGTCGCACCGCAGGCAGAACGGGGCGGATGGCGTGCAGCGCGGCTTCAAAGCTGCGGTAGCTGGCCAGTGGATGATTGCGAATCTGGTCGATCAGGATCCAGCCCATCCCTTCGGGCCGGATCATGTAGGCCGGATTGGCGTTTTCGCGCACCCAGACCAGAACATGCTCGATATCCGGTTCGTCATGTTCGTTATGGCTGGTGATGTCGGCATCACACAGTCCCATGCACGCGCCAGCCTGTAGCCAGCGCATCAGGTATTCACGGTGACGGGGAAGAAAACCCTGCCGCAGGGATACAACTTTGTTCGAGAAGTCCCGTTGTTCCATCATGCTCATTTTCTTGGCTCTCTTACCTGTCGTGCGTGACAATGTAAGAACATGCTATTGGCGCATGGCTGCTTTGCCAAACTAAAACCGACAGGAAAAGCCGAAGAAAGAGGCAGAAATTGGAACCTGTGGCAAAAAAACAATAAATTTAAACAAAAGAGATTATTTTTTAGGCATATATTCAGGCAGTTGCACATTCCAGCGGCGATGAAGCCACAGCCAACTGCCCGGATATTGGCGTATCGTGCTTTCAAGCCAGTCATTGACCATCTGGGTCAGCTCCATCTGGTCCTGAACCCGGCTGTCACCTGCGGGCAGGTCGAGGGGAGGGTGGACATGAATCCGCAGCCGTGCCGGACCCAGCCGCTCGACATAACCGGGAATGACCGGGCAACGCAGTTTGATCGCCATGGCCGCCATGGCCCCCGCCGTCATGGCGGGCTGGCCGAAGAACCGGGCCGCCACGCCGTCATTCATCTTCTGGTCCATGAGCATGCCCAGACGTCCCCCCCTGAGGATATGCGCTAGCGCCCCCCACGCGCCCTGCGCGCCCTTGGCGAACAGCGGCACGGGGCTGGCCCATGGCCTGATCGCGCAGGTCGCGCAGGATACGGTCAACCAGCGGATTGTTCGGCGCGCGGTAAAAGGAGGAGAAGGGCAGCCCGTAACGCGCCACGGCAGGGGGCAGCATTTCCCAGTTGCCGATATGGCCGGATACGAAAATGGCGGCTCCCCCCCGCGCTTCCTGCGCGCGGAGGTGGTCTTCCCCCACCACGTCCCATCCCGGCCCGCTGGCCGGATTGTGGGGCAGGGTGGCCAGATGCGGGAATTCGCCCGCGTTGCGGCCGATATTGTCCCACATGTCACGGATGACGCGCCGACGCATTCCCGCATCGAGTTCCGGCATGACCAGGCGCAGATTGGCGTCCGCAATGCGGGAAACCGGCAGTTTCGGCCCCACGGTGCGGCACAGCCATCCACCAAGGTTGGAGGCCCGGACCGGGCCGATACGGCGGAAGATGGACAGGAGGCCACGCACCAGCAGGGCTTCGGCGCGCATCCGCCGGGTTGGTGGGGGGGCAGGTTTATCCGTCATCCGTCTTTCATCCTGCCCAGCCACAGGTCAAGTATGTGGTCGGGCATGGCGGGAAGGCTCCAGTCCAGTTGCAGGCCGACCGTATGAACCCGGGCGCGAACGGCGGGGGGCAGGCGCACGGCGTCCTTTTCGGTCGTGACGAGGCTGGCATCCCATTGCTGTGCCAGTGCAAGCAGCCGCCCGCATTCCGACGGGGTATAGGCATGATGGTCGGCAAAGGCGAGGCAGCGACGCGGCTGGATACCACACCGGGCAAGCCCGTCAAAAAACTTGGCGGGCCGCCCGATCCCGGCAAAGGCTATGACGGGCCGCCCGGCTGGCACATTATCCGTATCCTCGCGCAGCGTGGCGGTGAAACATGGCAGGGTGCCCCGCGTGGCAGCGGCGATGCCATGCCGGTCCGGGCCGATCAGCACCATGCCTGTGGCCCGGGACAGTCCCGTGCCAACCGGTTCGCGCAGGGGGCCGGCGGGCAGAACACGTTCATTGCCGAAGCTGCATGCCCGTCCACCACCACCAGGCTTACATCCTGATGCAGGGTCGGGTTCTGGAAGCCATCATCCATAATCAGGCAGTCCGCGCCATCGGCTATGGCCCTGCGCGCTGAAACCGCACGGTCCGCCCCGACATAGCACGGCGCGATCCGGGCCAGCAGCAGCGGTTCATCGCCTACGTCGCGGGGGGTATGGCGGGCGGGATTTACCCGCGTTCCCGCAGGCGCGCGGCCCCCGTAACCACGTGAGAGGATGGCTGGCC